>NZ_JAHKEI010000067.1:0-574 GCF_018790995.1 Gemella sp. zg-1178 | reverse complement strand
CCTGTAACTACATCAGAAATTAATGTTAGTTTTAGTTCTTGTAAGTTTTGGATTTGTTGATTTACTAAACTTTTATACATTTTAATTTTGTTTTCTAACATATTAATTTTTTTATTGATATTTTTCTGAATTTTAATTGTAGGTAATTTAACTTTAGTTTTAATAATTTCATCGGCAACCACACTTGGCTTCACTGTATTAGTGGTAAATATTTCCCACTTAAATATTCTTAAGATATAATATAAATAATCAAAACTTACTTTTTTATTATTTGTAATAGCATAAGCAGTGTCAACAAGCCAAAATTTTTTATCTAAAATATAAGGCTTCCCAATAGTTCCTTTTCTTCCAAATATAATATATTTCCCATCAAACAAATAATTACTTGTATATTTAAATGCTGTAGGGCCAGAACCATACACTTCAAAAGAAGAACTACTTTTTTTAATTTCATCTACGACTTCTTTTCCAGAATACACATTACTAATTCTTTTTAATGTTACTAAATTATAATTTTTCAAGTTATCATATATTGAATTTAATTTATTAAACAACAACTCATCCAGCTTTTCAA
>NZ_JAHKEI010000066.1:0-584 GCF_018790995.1 Gemella sp. zg-1178 | reverse complement strand
CCTTCTTTTATTTCTTGGGCATTTGCTTGGTTTGCATTGTTATTTTCTGGTTTAAGTTCTAAGTTATTTGCTTCTTCTTCAGGTTGGGCTGCTGCTCCTATGTTAAATTCAGGTTCTCCTAGTCCTGGATTGCCAAGTAGACCTGCCTTGTTTATTGCCTTGGCTATGTTTTCTCCTGCCGCCTTGGCTTCTTCTTCTTTTTTGGCTAGTTCAACTTTTTCTTTACCTGTATTTAGTTCGGTTGTAACTTCTTCTATACTCGCTGCTCCGTTGATGCTATCTTCTGCTTCTTTAGCAGCTTTTGTTATCTTGTCTTTTGCAGCCTCTTTTTGATCAGGAGTTAGGCTAGTGTTCTTGTCTATGTCTTGGTGAGCTTTGGCTTTTTCTGCTTCTATTTCACTTATTGCATCTGCTTTGGCTTTTTCTAGTTTGACTTTTTCTAAACCATTTTCTTTTGGTTGTGTTATTCCGTCTTTGTCTGGCGCAGCGTTGATGTTGTCTTCTGCTTCTTTAGCAGCTTTTGTTATCTTGTCTTTTGCTGCGTCTTTTTGATCTCTGTCTAGGTTGTTGTCAGCTTCTATTGC
>NZ_JAHKEI010000065.1:0-599 GCF_018790995.1 Gemella sp. zg-1178 | reverse complement strand
TAATGTGTTTGCCTTTTGTGTTATAATGTTCTTGCATCTCTTGGTATCCTTTTTTTGTAGTTACTAAAAGTATATCCTATGAGATGCTTTTTTTGTACTACTGGCTAACTTAATTATATAATTTACTAATTAGAAAAAGAAGGAAAATTTTTATTTACAAAATAATAAAAATATGGTATGATTAAGTTAGTAAGGTGTTTAGAAAGATAGAATTTGTCTGCCTACCGGCTTATACTACTAGTGTATAAGGATGTGGGAGACCCGGCAGTCCCACCTAAGCATCTTTAGTTAACTTAAAACTTTAGCCATATTCTTTTGGATATGGCTTTTTATTAAAATTAAACACTTAGCTTTTTGTTGGGTGTTTTTCTTTTGTCCTGGATATGACGTTAAACTGTCTTTTTCGTATGTCAAACGTTACTTGACAAGCTCTATTGTGGACTATACCACGTTAATAAATGTAAAGGAGAATTAAAATGAAAAGAGGATTTTTACAGGCTTTGGGTCTTGATGTTGAGGTTATAAACAAGATTATGGCAGAACATGGCAACACCATTAATTCGCTACAGTCTATTAATGAAAGTAACCAGGATACTATA
>NZ_JAHKEI010000064.1:0-714 GCF_018790995.1 Gemella sp. zg-1178 | reverse complement strand
GTTGCATTAATGAATTCTTTTTTAATAAAACTTATTAAATATTTTATTAGTGATGTTGGCTTAGAATAGTTAAATACATCTTCTAATTCCAAATTAAGTAACTTAGATAACTCATCACTTGCATCTTCATTTGTACCAACCCCATTATCAGAATTTATCAGACTTGATGGAGTTTTAAATTTTTCATCTTGATTATGTCGTAATACATTAAATCCAAATTTAGAAGATAACTCTACAAATGTTCCTTGATTTAATTCGTTATCTAAAAAATCTTGCGTCCACACAAACCGACCATTCACTAACAACTCACTTATAACAATACTATCTTTTACTATAAAATCATTTAAAAATTCAACTCCTGTGTTACCACTAGTATATTTTCCCTTTTTGTATTCACCATCTTTTAACTTTGTTTTTATGGTGTATTTAGAAAATTTAAGCATTTTTAATGAATTAGTTCTTTTTACAATAGGTTGCATTTTATTAGAATACGCATCTTCTCCAAAAAATTTTATTCTTTCATTAGAGGTATAACATAGTACATATTCTGTCATTTTTCTAATTTTTTTATTAAGAAAAGAACCTTTTTTCTTTCTGACCCAAATAAAGTGTCCTACATAATTTTCTTCCCCAAACACCTCATCACAAAGTAATTTTAGTTGTGCTTGTTCATTATCATCAATAGAGATGAAAATAACACCCTCATCACTTAAA
>NZ_JAHKEI010000063.1:0-721 GCF_018790995.1 Gemella sp. zg-1178 | reverse complement strand
AACAACCCTTACTCCTAACGAAGTAACGGCTGTTGAACAATGGATAAATCGTTATCCACGTAAATTATTTAATTATGTATGTCCTTATGACTTGCCTGAGGTGGCTAACTTACTATTGTAATTTGCGTTCTTTTTCTAATTTTTTTAATTTTCTAATATTAATTTTATGAAAATGTATTATTGTATTATTACCATCAAAAACAACAACACCTTCCATTATTCTTTTATTTTTATTAGGTATTTTTTTATAAATTAACAAACTATTTTCACTATAATTATCAGCGATATAATCTGGGTTTTCTATCAAAGAATAAATTAAATTAAATTCTTTCTTGCTAAACTCTTTATAATGCTTACTAAAGATATATGATAACCTCTCTCCTGTGATATCTACATATTTATTAGGTATTTTCTTATATGGCTTTAAATTTGGCAATTTACCTATTCTATAACTTTCTTTAAAATATTTTACTAAATTATCTTTATCTGTTTTCTCTGTTAGTTTATCATATTTTACCCAAAAATTATTTATATCATTTTTAAATTCTTCACGTCTTGAATTTAATTCCTCTCTATCAAAACCCTTAGCCAAAGTATCAACATCAATATAAGCAACCAGAACACAGCGACACCGAGGGTGGCGTGGAAGAATAGGGGCTTTATCAATATCATAAATATTACCAGAACAGACTGCACACTGTTCGCTTGTCCTATCGTCTAA
>NZ_JAHKEI010000062.1:0-779 GCF_018790995.1 Gemella sp. zg-1178 | reverse complement strand
AGAACCATACCAACCGTCAAAATCAGTACGCCCCCCTATCTTACTTTTTACCCAACTAATCGCTTCTGTCTGTGTTACCATAAAAAAAACTCCTTTCAAAATAAAAAAGCCAACCAAAAATTGACTTTTAAATCCATTCTATACTTTTTATTTTTGTTTTTCTATATTTTTTATACTTATTATACCTGCTAACATGCAAAGTTACAGGTCTATATTTATTTCTATTATCTTTTCTTAAACCTAAAACTACATACATATTATCATTATTTTCATCAACAAATACTATATTTAAATTCATAGTATTACCTTTTAAATCTTTACCCAAAATAAGTGTGTTTACACTGTTTTTCAAAAATACTTCCTTTAAAAAGTAATAACTATCTATTCTAGGTATTACCTCTTTTAAATAATCAGATTTATAATCTAATAAAGAAAACTTTTCACACTTTACCAACTCTACCCATTTTGTAGCATGTATATTACATATTTTGTGAATACCGAACAAATGATATAAATCAATAACATTAAACGACACTTCAAACTGTTCATTCTTATAGTTTGTAAATAAATAACATTTTTTATTACAAAAATTGTCATTATAATCATTTAATAATTCTAAAAAATCTATACTCATATTATCTCCACAAAAAACAAGCACGGAACGGTTAAAAACTACCGAACGGAGTAATCGATTAGTTATTAAAACTAACTCCCTATGTTGTGCTTTTTAGGCTTATCGCAAAGGAACAGTTATTAAGCTCTGCCAAGCAGTGTAACGT
>NZ_JAHKEI010000061.1:0-807 GCF_018790995.1 Gemella sp. zg-1178 | reverse complement strand
AAGTCAATTTTTGGTTGGCTTTTTTATTTTGAAAGGAGTTTTTTTTATGGTAACACAGACAGAAGCGATTAGTTGGGTAAAAAGTAAGATAGGGGGGCGTACTGATTTTGACGGTTGGTATGGTTCTCAGTGTGTGGATTTGATTATGGCTTATGTTTATGATAATTGGGGCGGTAAAGTTCACGGTAATGCTATTAATTATGTTAATAATGCTTTGCCAGCTGGTTTTAGGCGTTTTAAAAGGGGTGAGGTTACTATTCAACCAGGTGATATTGTGGTATGGAATATTACTTTACCTTGGGGGCATATTGGCATTTGTACGGCTGTAAATGGAAGTTTGCTTACTTGTGTTGAGCAAAATGTAGACGGCAACGCAGACGCTTTGACAAAGGGAGGTCCTGCAAGGGTTGTTAATAGGTATGATGGCTTGGTTGCCGCTATTATTAGGCCGCCTTATGATGTTGATGGTGCAAATGATAGGGAGTGGACAAGGGTTCCTGAGAGTTGGCATTTTACGGTTACGGCTGGGTCTTTAAATGTTAGAAATGAGCCTAGGCTTGATTGTGAAGTGGTGGCTGTTTATAAAAGGGGTCAAGTTATTAATTATGATAGTTATTGCATAGCTAATGGTTATGTGTGGGTTTCTTATGTTTCTTCTAGTGGTAAGCGTAGGTTTGTTGCGACTGGTACTTTTAGGGATAATAAAAACCAAATGGAATTTGGCCATTTTAGATAGTTTAAGGGAGCTTATTTGCTCCCTTTTTTTGTTTGTTTGTAGTAGTTGTATAGTTTTTCTGCTGTGGCTAG
>NZ_JAHKEI010000006.1:0-99192 GCF_018790995.1 Gemella sp. zg-1178 | reverse complement strand
ATTTCATCTACGACTTCTTTTCCAGAATACACATTACTAATTCTTTTTAATGTTACTAAATTATAATTTTTCAAGTTATCATATATTGAATTTAATTTATTAAACAACAACTCATCCAGCTTTTCAATTTTATTTTTCTCAAGTTCTATCAACCTATCTATTTCACCTATCTTCCAATCAAGAAAGTTGGCTATTTGAGTTTGTTCTTGTAATGGAGGTATAAGAATAATATTTCTTTTCATTTCATTATTCATTATTTTATAGCCATTAATATCTTTTCTTCGGGTATGTTTATTTCCTAAACCAATAATATAATTACAATAGCCTAAGTTTATTTCTTCAATTTTTTCTTTTTTTATAAATAGAATACCACATATATTTGTGCAATTATATTTACCACTTCTTAAAAAAGTTGTTCCTGCATTTTCTCCATCAGTTGTCCATGTTATACAATTTACTTCATCAAAATCATAAGTATTTAAATATCCCATAATTCCGTTGTTTTCAGTTTGAGAGGAAAATACAGGATACTTACCGTTTTCGTCTAATTCATCTTTTGAAATTACTCTTCCTCGTGTAATTTCAAAATAAAATTTCACCTTTTTAATCTCCCAATGTTCAGGCACTTCCCTTAACCAGGGCAAATCTACTTGCTTATACTTTTTATATCTTTTCATTATTTCTTAATTCCTTGGTTGTCATTTTATTTCCTAAATATTTGATTTTAGCGACTAGAGCTAAGTATAATATAGCACATGAATTTATTATTGAAAAGTATTTAGCAAAGGAAAAAGGGCTAATATTAAAATGATATCAAAATAGAACTTTTGATAGTTATTTTTTAATGTTCAAAAAATAATAAAAAATAAAAAAACTAGAGGAATTTTCCTCTAGTTTTTTATTTAAATTCTGCAGTATCTACTTTTGCAGCAGGTCCCATAGTTGAAGTAACTGCTACAGATTTGAAATAAGTTCCTTTAGCCGCTGCTGGTTTAGCTTTTGCTAGAGCCTCTTGAACAGCTTTAAAGTTTTCTACTAAGTCTTCAGTAGGGAATGAAACTTTACCGATTGGTGTGTGAACTACACCAGCTTTTTCAGCTCGGTATTCAACTTTACCAGCCTTGATTTCGTTTACTGCTTTTGTTACGTCCATAGTAACTGTTCCTGTTTTAGGGTTAGGCATCAAGCCTTTAGGTCCTAATAGACGACCGATTTTACCAACTTGGCCCATCATGTCAGGAGTAGCAACAATTACATCAAAATCAAACCAACCTTGTTGGATTTTAGTAATATATTCACCTTGTCCTACATAATCAGCTCCGGCTGCTTCTGCTTCTGCAGCCTTATCACCCTTAGCAAATACTAAAACTTTAGCAGTTTTACCAGTTCCTTTTGGTAAAACTACAGCTCCACGTACTTGTTGGTCATTTTTACGAGTATCTACTCCAAGACGGAATGCTACTTCGACAGTTGCGTCAAAATTAACAAGACTAGTTTTTTTAGCTAATTCGATTGCTTCTAGTACTGAATATAGTTTAGAAGAATCTATCAGTTTAGCCGCTTCAAGATATTTTTTACCTTTTTTTGCCATTTTATTATCCTCCTATTCAGCTACTAAGATACCCATACTACGTGCAGTACCTTCAATCATACGAACAGCTGCTTCAACTGATGCAGCGTTTAAGTCTTCCATTTTCAGTTTAGCTATTTCTTCAACTTGCTCTTTAGTTACTGTAGCAACTTTGTCTTTGTTTGGTACTGAAGAACCTTTTTCAATTTTAGCTGCTTTTTTCAGTAATACTGGAGCAGGTGGTGTTTTAGTAATAAAAGTAAATGAGCGGTCTTCATATACAGAAATTACTACGGGAATAACTAATCCTGCCTGGTCTTGTGTACGAGCGTTAAACTCTTTACAGAATCCCATGATATTAACTCCAGCTTGGCCTAATGCAGGTCCTACTGGGGGAGCAGGGTTAGCTTTACCTGCTGGAACTTGTAACTTAACTAATTTAATAATTTTTTTAGCCACGATAAACCTCCTATTATTTTTCGTGATGTGGTCTTTGAACTCTTATTGTTCTCCCACTCAAACATTATGTATTTTTTAAATACTGGATAATTTTAACACAAGAAAATATATAATTCAAGTCTTTTATTATATTTTATTAATAAAATATTTGCTTATATTGACTTTTATTAGATAATATTGTAGAATTTAGTATGTGATAATTATTCACGATGAATTACAAATCAATAAATAAATTTAAAGAGAGGTTGCAAATGTTTTATGGAAGCATAATTGCAACTTTACTTGTTGGAATTATATCTGGATATTTTGTTGCTAAAAATACTATTCAAAAAAAATTAGTTTTATCTAAGCGAGATGCTGAATATATAGTTAATGAAGCTAAAAAAGAGGCTAAATTTATTTCTGAAAAGGAATTATTAATAGCTAAAAATGAGGCTAAAGAAATTGTTAATATTGCTAATAAGGAAATAGAATTTAAAAAGCAAGATATAGAAAAACAAGAAGAAAGACTTATTCAAAAAGAAGCCTCTTTGGATAGACAGACAGAATTAGTTAATAAAAAGGATGAATTAATTAGTTCTAGGGAATTGAAATTAGAAGAGAAACTTCAAATTGTTGAAGATAAGAATGCAGAATTGAATGAGTTGAAAGTTCAACAAGAAAAAGAGTTGCAAAGAATTGCAAACTTGACTGAAGAACAAGCTCGAGAAGAAATAATTTCATCATTAGAAGAAGAAATGTCTAAGGAAACAGCTGTTTATATAAGAAATAGGGAAGCTGAAGCTAAGGATGTTGCTGATAGGCGTGCAAAAGAATTGATAATACAATCTATGCAAAAATTTGCATCAGAAGTTGTAGCTGAAAATACGGTATCTGTTGTTGATTTGCCTTCTGACGATATGAAAGGGAGAATTATTGGGAGAGAGGGGCGGAATATAAGAGCCTTAGAAACTTTAACTGGTGTTGATTTGATAATAGATGATACTCCAGAAGCAGTATTGTTGTCGGGTTATGACCCAATAAGAAGAGAAATTGCTAAAACGGCTATTAATATGTTGATTGCTGATGGGAGGATACATCCAGCTAAGATAGAAGATGCTGTTGATAGGGCTAGAAAAGATATTGACCAGCATATTAGAGATGTTGGAGAACAGGCTACATTTGATTTGGGTATTCATAATATGCATCCTGATTTAATAAAGATATTAGGTAAGATGAAGTATAGAACAAGCTATGGGCAAAATGGTTTGCAGCATTCTATTGAGGTTGCTTATATTTCAGGTATAATAGCTGGTGAATTGGGGCTGGATATTCAAATGGCAAGGCGGGCAGGCTTACTTCATGATATAGGGAAGGCTGTTGACCATGAAGTAGAGGGTTCTCATGTTGAAGTTGGGGTAATGTTGGCTAATAAATATAAGGAGCATCCAATAGTAATTAATGCGATAGCTTCTCATCATGGAGATTGTGAAGCTAGTGATCCGATATCGGTGGTGGTTGCTACGGCAGATGCTTTATCAGCTTCGAGACCGGGTGCTAGAAGAGAATCCTTAGAGGCATATATAAAACGACTTCAGGGTCTTGAAGAAATTGCGAATGAGCATAGGGGGGTTGAAAAAACTTATGCTATTAAGGCGGGTAGGGAAATAAGAGTTATTGTTAATCCTGAAGAAGTAGACGACACAAAAGCCTATAAGATTGCAAAAGAAGTAAGGAATAAAATTGAAGAAAGTATGCACTATCCTGGCAATATAAAAGTGAATGTAATTCGAGAAGTTCGAGCAGTAAAGATTGCAAAATAATAATTGAAGATGATTAACTTAGGTTAATCATCTTTTTTATACTAGAAATTTATGGAATAAAAATATATAATATGTATAAATTAATTTTGTGAGGTGTTTATGAAAAGTTTAGTATTATGTGAAAAACCTTCGGTAGCAAGAGATATAGCAAAAAATTTATCGGCTAGTAGGAATATTAATGGGTGTTTGGAGGGGGATAGATATGTTGTTACTTGGGCTTTAGGGCATTTGGTAGCCCTACAAACTCCGGATAAATACAGGGAATTTAAAGAAATAAATTTGGATAGTTTACCCGTGATACCCAAGATAATGAAGACTGAAATTATAGGTAAAACATTTAAGCAGTATAAAGTGATAGAAAAAGCGATTAATAGAAAAGATATAAAAGAAGTAATAATTGCAACAGATGCAGGGCGTGAAGGGGAAGTATTGGCTAGACATATAATAGAAAAGGCTAGGTCTAATAAACCGATAAAAAGATTATGGATTTCGTCAATTACTGACAAATCAATAAAAGAGGGCTTTAAAAATCTAAGGGATGGAAAAGAGTATATGGGGCTTTATAACTCTGGGCTTGCAAGAGCTAGTGCAGATTGGTTGGTGGGGATTAATGCCTCTAAGGCTCTAACTTTTAAATATAATGCGACCTTAAACTGTGGGAGAGTTCAAACTCCAACTTTGCAAATGGTGGCTGAACGTGAAGAAAAAATAAAAAATTTTAAATCAAGAGATTATTATGTATATGAAGCAGTGGTGGACGGAGTAAAATTTATTACTGGTAATTCTGATAATAATTTAGATGATGCTAGTAATTTTGTGAATAATTATAAAAATTTTAGAATAGAAAATATTACTAGTAAATGTAAAAATAAAAAATCATCACCCAAACCACTTTACAATTTGACCGATATTCAATACACGGCGTCAAATTTGTATAAAATTTCTCCGAAAGAAACGCTTAATATTATCCAGACTCTCTATGAAAAATATAAAATTTTGACTTATCCTAGAACTGACTCTAGATACTTAACCAGCGATATGAAAGGAACAATTAAAGATAGGCTTCACGCAGTTTCTTATGGGACTTATTCAAGTATAGTTAAAAATATTTTAAGTGGAAATATAAATGCTGGAAGAATGATTAATGATAAAAAGGTTACTGAACATCACGCTATTATTCCAACGGAAGAAAGACCTAATTATAATATTATGTCTGATATGGAAATTAAGATTTATGACCTAATAACTAGGCGTTTTCTTGAAAATTTATTAGAAGATTGTAGGTATGAAGAAATACACAGGGAATTTAAAATAAAAAATAAAATTTTTTCAAATACTGCTAAGAAAACATTGCAGCTGGGATATAAAATTTTTGAAAAAGAAAGTGATGATAGTATTAAAGAAATAAAAAAATTAAATATCGATTCTCTTGTATATGTGAAAAAAGAAACTTCACCTCCTTCTTATTTTACAGAAGGAAGTTTGATATATGCAATGGAAAATCCTTTTGACTATGTTGATAGTGAGAGTGAAAAGAAAATATTAAGAGAAACAAACGGTATAGGAACAGTGGCGACTAGGGCGGATATTTTAGAAAAGTTATTTACTAACGATTATCTTTTTTCTGATAGGGAGCAAATCAAAACAACAAATAAGGCAAAACAGTTGCTTAATTTAGTGCCGGAAAAACTAAAAAGTCCGTCTTTGACTGCAACTTGGGAAAAAGATTTGGACAATATATCTAAAAATAAATTATCCAAAGAAAAATTTTTATCGGGTGTGAAAAAATATACTCATGAAATTATTTCTGAAATTAAAAGTAGCGAAGATAAATTTAAACATGATAATATGGTTGGGAAAAAATGCGACAAATGTGGTAAATTTATGTTAGAAATAGACAGAAAAGGCACTAAAATACTCAAGTGTTCCAATGTAAGTTGTAAAAATATAAAAATTATTTCAAAAATTACTAATTTACGTTGCAAAAATTGTCATAAAAAAATGGTATTATTTGGTAATGGAGATAATGGGACTTATAGGTGTTCATGTGGTTTTTCAATAAAACAAAAAGAAGTTGATAGAGAAATTAAAAATAATAAAAAAGAGAAGGCTAGTTTTAAAGATATAAAAAAATATATGAATAAGGATAGTTTAGAAAATAAGCCCTTAAAGGATATTTTAAAGGCTATAAAAATAAATTAAATAAATTTTGTTAGAGGTGAATTATGATAAAAGAGTATGATTATATTTCAATCGGTGGAGGAAGTGGAGGTATTGCTTCTATAAATAGGGCGGCTTCTTATGGTAAAAAATGTCTTTTGATAGAGGGTAAGGATATAGGGGGAACTTGTGTTAATGTAGGTTGTGTACCCAAAAAAGTTATGTGGTATGCTGCACAGGTAGCTGATACTATTAATAATTATTCAGCAGATTATGGTTTTGATTTGAAATTAGAAAATTTTGATTTTGCTAAATTAGTTGAAAATAGAACAGCTTATATAGGTAGAATACACACTTCTTATAATAAGGGTTTGTCAAATAACAGGGTAGATGTTATAAAAGGTTTTGCAAAGTTTGTAGATTCTAAAACAGTAGAAGTTAATGGACAATTATATAGGGCAGCACACATTTTAATTGCAACTGGGGGTAAACCTAGCATTCCAAAAATTGAGGGGGCTGAATATGGAGTAACTTCAAATGAAGTTTTCAGTTTGAAATCTATTCCCAAACGTATAGGTATAGTCGGAGCTGGTTATATTGCTGTAGAATTAGCTGGAGTATTTAATTCTTTAGGCGCCAAAACTCATCTTTTTGTTCGTAAACACGCTCCTTTAAGAAGTTTTGATGGACTAATAGTTGAAACTTTAAAAGATATTATGGAAAAAGAAGGCTTAAAATTACATACTTTTGCTGTGCCAAAAAAAGTTATAAAAAATGATGATTCTTCAGTAACTTTAGAATTAGAAAATGGCAATAAGGAAACATTTGATTTGTTGATTTGGGCAATAGGTAGAAAAGCAGTAACAGAAAATATGAATTTAGAAGTAACGGGTGTTAAAGTAAATGAAGCTGGATATATTTGGGTAGATAAGTTCCAAAATACAAATGTTGAGGGAATATATGCAGTGGGGGATGTAACGGGTCGTGTAGAACTTACGCCAGTAGCTGTAGCGGCTGGTAGAAGATTATCTGAAAGATTATTTAATAATAAGCCTGAAGAATATTTAGATTATGAAAATATTCCGACAGTGGTATTTGCTCACCCAGCAATAGGTACAGTAGGTCTTACAGAAGAAAAAGCCATAGAAAAATATGGTAAAGATAAGATTAAAGTATATAAATCTTCTTTTACTCCCATGTATTCAGCTATTACAAGTCATAGACAAGCTTGTGTAATGAAATTAGTTTGCTTAGGAGAAGATGAAGTAATTGTAGGCTTACACGGTATAGGATATGGTGTTGATGAAATGATTCAAGGTTTTGCTGTAGCAATAAAAATGGGGGCAAGAAAAAAAGATTTTGATAATACGGTGGCTATTCATCCTACTGGGGCAGAAGAATTTGTTACAATGAGATAGAGTTACAAAAAAGATAAGATATTGGATAATATCTTATCTTTTTTAATTTAATTATTTATTTTTTATATATTTAATTATTTTCAACATACATTTTCCGCTTCCTTGACCGCAGAAACAAGAAAATATATAAAGTATTACATAAGTATATAAAGTAAAATTTAAAATGATTATACAAAATATTAAATGAAATATGGGGATAAATATAGCAAATAAAAAACTGAAATCATTATTTTTATAAGAGTAGAAATAGGATAACAGAAATATGATAATAGGTAGTATAAATATTACCGTATTTATTAAATACTGGGCCTTGTTATTAAAAAAATAATAAAAAGATGGAGTGGTTACAAAAACTATAAATATAAATAGTAGATATGGAATTTGATTTATATATTTTTTTACCAATTTTTGATTTCCTCCTAATTTACTAATAAATTTTAACATAATTATAAAAAAAAAACAATTTTATTATGTTGATATTAGGCTGTGATTGATTTTTTTTTTAGCATGTGATAATATTATTTTATAAGTAAAATTAATATGATGGAGTGAAGTAATGAGATTTTTTATAGATACAGCAAATGTTGATGAAATTAGAATAGCAAATGATTTAGGAATAATTTGTGGGGTTACAACTAATCCATCTCTTATAGCTAAAGAAGGAAGAAATTTTGAAGATGTTATTAAAGAAATAACGAGTATTGTTGATGGTCCAATAAGTGGAGAAGTTAAGGCTACTACAGAACTAGCTGAAGATATTATGGAAGAAGCAAGGGAAATAGCGAAAATTCATCCTAATATGATAGTTAAAATACCTATGACAGAGGAGGGTTTAAAAGCGACTAGTATTTTGTCTAAGGAAGGGATAAAAACAAATCTTACACTTATCTTTACACCAACACAAGCCTTGTTAGCTGCAAGAGCTGGAGCGACTTATGTTTCTCCTTTTTTAGGAAGATTAGATGATATTAGTCAAGACGGATTAAATTTAATAGCAGATATAGTAGAAATATTTAAGGTTAATAATATTGAGAGTGAAATCATAGCAGCCAGTGTTAGAAATCCAATACATGTTTTGGAGTGTGCGAAATTAGGTTGCGATATAGCTACAATACCATATAAAGTTATTAGGCAGTTAATACAACATCCTTTAACTGATAAGGGAATAGAATTGTTTAAACAAGATTACTTAAAAGTATTTGGAAAATAAAGAATACTCCACTAATTTTATAGTGGAGTATAATTTTTAGATAAATGGAGATATTATGTTAGGGAAATTTATAACTTTTGAAGGAATTGATGGTTCTGGAAAAACTACAATTATAAAATTTATAGGAGAATATTTACTTAAACAAGGTTATGAGGTTGTTGTTACAAGAGAACCTGGGGGTACTAAAATTAGTGAAAAGATTAGAAGTATAATCTTATTTGAAGATATTGATGCAAAAACAGAAGCCCTTTTGTTTGCAGCAAGCAGAAGACAACATATCAAGGATAAATTATTGCCTGAACTTACTGCAGGAAAAATAATATTGTGCGATAGATTTTTAGACAGTTCAATAGCCTATCAAGCCTACGGCAGAGGACTGAGTAAGGAGGATATTCTTGTGATAAATAATTTTGCTATTGATAACCTATCTCCAGACGCAACATTTTATTTTGATGTTGATGTAGAGGAGGCTTTATCTAGGGCTTCAAATCGTAGTGATAATAATAATTTAGATAATGAAAAAAAGGATTTTTATATTAATGTGAAAAAAGGCTATGATAAGCTAGCTTTGCAGCAAGAAAAGAGAATTATAAGAGTAAATGCTAATAAGAGTATAGAAGAAGTTAAATTTGAAGTTATAAATAAGGTTAAGGAATTATTAAATAGATGGAATATTCAATAGATAAGTATTTTGAAAATATTTTAAAATCAGATAAATTATCTCATGCATATTTATTTTTTAGCAATAATGAAGAAGTAATTTCTTATACTATTTTAAGGTTTGTAAAGTCTATTTTTTGTAGAAATAATTTTAATAATAATTTTTATTATTGTGATGAATGTAAAGTATGTAAACAGATAGACAATAATAATTATATTGATTTTTTAATTATAGAATCTGACAATTCGATAAAAAAAGAAGAAATTAATTTTTTGAAAAATAAATTAAGCATCAAATCAACTTTTGGTAAAAAAATATATTGGATAAAAGATGTCGATAGACTGACACCTCAGGCGGCAAACTCACTTTTAAAATTTTTAGAAGAACCAGAAGATGATATAATCGCAATATTAAGTAGCCTGAATTTGGCTGCTAGCTTAAAAACAATAGTATCCAGATGTCAAGTTATTAATCTGGGAAATAAAGAAGAACAAAAAATAAGTTTTGAAGATAATTATGAAAAAATATTAAATTTAAGTAATTTATTCTACAAAGATTTTTCTAAGAATAAGAATTTAGCTATAATTAATTTATTAGATAATATTTTAAGTAAAGAAGATGTAAATTTATTTTTAGATATAACTATTGAAAAAATAAGGAATAATATTAAAGAAAATATTAATTTATTTAGACTTTATGAAATTATCATAAAATCTAAGAGTGATATTAGCCTTAATGTCAATGCTAGCTTAGTTTTAGAATCTTTTTTATTTGATTTGATAAAAGAAAATATAGATGTGGGCAGTTTAAAATAATATGAATAATACAAAAGAAAGAGTAGATAAACTTTCTAAAAATTTTAAAATAATACAGTTAGAAGACTACTATTCAATGTCAACGGATAGCTTCTTACTTGCTGATTTTGCTAATGTTAGAAGTAATCCTTATAAAAATATTTTGGAGTTATGTAGTGGTAGTGGGGCTATTTCCATTTTACTTAGAGAAAAGAGTTCTGCCAATATTTCTATGTTAGAAATACAAGAAAATTTGGTTAAACTAGCTAAAAAAAATATTAGGATTAATAATTTAAAGAATATTAATGTACTTAGGGGGGATATTAAAAACATAGCTAAGCTATTCAAGGGTTCAAGTTTTGATAATGTTATTTGCAATCCTCCCTATTTTCCAGTAGAAAATATGCCAAATATAAAAAATAAAACAAATCATAGTATTTCTCGTCATGAAATTTTATGTAATTTAGATGATGTGCTAAAGGCTATAAAGTATACATTAAAGCAAAATGGTAAATTTTTTATGGTACACAGAAGTTACAGAATAGCGGATATTATAAATAAGTGCCATAGTTATAATTTGGGGATAAAAAGAATTAGGTTTGTGTATAGTAAAAAAACTAGTGAAAATTCAAAAATTGTTTTAGTAGAGGGGACTTTGTCAAAAGTTAGTGATATAAAAGTAGAACAGCCTATGTATATTTATAATGAAGATAATACTTATACAGATGAAATGAAGAAGGTGTATTATATTGAATAAAAAATCAGAGTTTTCATATATTTTATTATGTAGAGATAATACATTTTATATAGGCTATACAAAGGATATAAAGGAAAGAATTAAAAAGCACAATTTAAAAAAGGGGGCAAAATATACCAAGGGTAGAAGACCAGTAATTTTAAAATATTTTGAAGAGTTTGATAATAAGAGTGAGGCCTTAAAAAAGGAAATGGCTTTAAAAAAACTTAGTAAAAAAGAAAAAAGTCTGTATATAAGTAAGAATATGACCCTAGAAAAGCAAGAAATAATTAATGGCATAAATGAAGAAAGTAGGTAGGTATATGTTATACTTAGTTTCAACTCCCATAGGAAATTTAGACGATATAAGTATAAGGGCTTTAAAGGTTTTAGAAGAATCTGATATTATAGCATGTGAAGATACTCGTAATACAAAAAAATTATTAAATCATTTTAATATAAAAAATAAAAAATTAATTTCTTATCATGAGCATAATGAAGAAGTTGCAAGTGATAGGATATTAGGATTATTAAAGGATGGTGCTAGCATATCTCTTGTGTCTGATGCAGGTATGCCTTGTGTATCTGACCCTGGTTATATATTAATAAAAAAATGTAAAGAAAATCTTGTAGATGTTGTTGCAATTCCTGGGGCTAATGCTGGACTTACAGCCTTGATTGCTAGCGGGATAGAGTCTTATAATTATGTTTTTCATGGATTTCTCCCAAGAAAAAGTGGAGATTTAAAGAAAAAATTAACTAGTATCTTGAATGAAGGATATACAGCTATTATTTATGAATCACCTCATAGAATAAAAAATTTGGTAGAGCATATTGTCGATTTTGAAGAAGATAGAATAATTTCGGTAGCTCGAGAATTAACAAAAATATATGAGCAAGTAGTAACGGATAAGGCAATTAATATTTTAAACTTTTTAAATTCTAATACTATAAAAGAAAAAGGAGAGTTTGTATTAATAATTTCTCCGAATAAAAAAAATGAAGAAAAAGTTGAAATTGAAAATTTATTGTTTGAAATTGAAAAATTAGTAGAATCGGGGATAAAAGTTTCAGAAGCATTAAAGATTGTATCAAAAAAATACGGTGTGAATAAAAGAGAGGTATATAAGTTATATCATGAAAAATATACATAGTTTAATTTTAATAAATACTTTAATTATTTTGTGTTTATTAGCTATATATTTTAAGGTAGCCTATTATTTTTTATTTTATATAATCATTTCTCTACTATTAATTTTTAATTTATATATTATTTTAAAAAAGAGTAATTCATTAGATAAAAGAGAAGAAAAACAAAAAATTTTATTGCATAGAATAAAAAATTCTATTTCTATAATTATGGGCTATAACGAAGCTCATAATGATGGTATGATATCAAAAGAAGTTTATAATGAAAATATTAATCAAGAGATAAGTAATATAGTAAATATATTAAAAAAAGAGTTATATAAATAATTTGACAATCTATATTTTATGTGATAGAATGTTTACAAATAAATAAATTTAACCTAAAAAGAGTGGTGAATTTGAGTTCTCCACTCTTTTTGTTGAATAAGAAAGAGGTGTATTATGAATATTGTTGATAGGGCTAAGGAAATAGCCTTAAATAAAGTAAGAGATACAGAGTATAATTTATATGATGTTGAGTATATTAAGGAGGGTTCAGAATATTTTTTAAGAATATATTTTGATAAAGATGGTGGCTTAAATCTTGACGATTGTGTAAAATTAAGTGATTTATTATCTGAGGAATTTGATAAGGAAGATTTTATTTCTGATAAATATTATTTAGAAGTAAGTTCTCCAGGTATAGAAAGAGAATTAAGAAACTTAGAAGAAATAAGTTCATCTATTGGCAAATATGTATGTCTAAAAACTTATGAAAAAATTAATAATCAAAAAGAATTTTTTGGAGATTTGTTAGCTGTAGATAAAGAAAATATTTTGATAGAATACAAAGATAAAACAAGAGTTAAAAAATTAGAAATAGATTATGCAAAAATAGCTAAAATTAGGTTGGCTGTTAAATTATAAGTATAGAATAATTAAGGAGAATAATAAGATGAGCAAGGCATTGCTTAAAGCAATAGATTTAATAGAAATAGAAAAAGGTATCTCAAAAGATGTTTTAATTGAAGCAGTGGAAATGGCGTTATTGTCTGCCTACAAAAAAAATTTTAATGCTTCTAAAAATGTTCGTGTTGACTTTAATAGAACAACTGGTGATTACAAATTTATTATAAGAAAAGATGTCGTAGAAGAAGTATATGACGATAGAATAGAATTTTCACTAGAAGATGCCCTTAAAATTAATCCAGCTTATGAAGTGGGAGATATATACGAAGAAACAGATTGTCCTAAAGATTTTGGAAGAGTTGGTGCTCAAGCTGCAAAACAGGCCTTAATGCAAAGATTGCGTGATGCGGAAAAAGAAGTATTGTTTAAAGAATATATAGAATATGAAGGTGAAATTCGCTCAGGTTATGTTGATAGGGTAGATTCTCGCTATGTTTATGTTAAATTGGGTAAAATTGAAGCTATTCTAGGAGAAAATGAAAGGGTTCCAGGAGAAATTTATATACCACAAAGCCCTATAAAAGTATATATATCCAAAGTAGAAAATCCAACAAAAGGAAGCAAACCTTATGTTTTAGCCTCAAGGGCTCATCCAGATTTTATAAAACGTTTATTCGAGCAAGAAGTTCCTGAAATTTATGACGGTCTTGTTGAAATAAAAAGTGTTTCAAGAGAAGCAGGGGAAAGAACAAAGATAGCTGTTTATTCTGAAGATAAAAATATTGACCCTGTTGGTGCTTGTGTTGGTTCTTCTGGTGTCAGAGTTTCTAACGTTTTAAAAGAAATTAATGGTGAAAAAATAGATATTGTTCCTTGGGATAAAGAGATAAAGAATTTTATAATAAATTCTCTATCACCAGCAAAAGTTGTTAATATAAGTATTAATGAAGAAGATAAAATTGCAACTGTTGAAGTAGCAGAAGACCAATTATCACTTGCGATTGGGAAAAAAGGTCAAAATGTTAGATTAGCCGCTAAATTAACAGGTTGGAAAATTGATATAAATAGGAAAAATGATTAAGGAGACCTGCTTGTGAAAAAAAAGAAAATTCCGCAAAGAAAATGTATATTGACTAATGAGATGTTGCCTAAAAAAGAACTTATTAGAATAGTAAAAAATAAAGATGGTGAAATCTCTGTTGACAATACAGGTAAAAAATCAGGAAGAGGAGCTTATGTTGTTGCTGATATAGAAGTTGTAGAAGCTGCACAGAAAAAAAATAAATTAGAAAAATTTTTCGAAGCAAGTCAGGAAGAAATGCAGCCAATATATGCTGAAGTAATACGACTAATTTATAGAAAGTTGATTCCTCAAAAATAATGAGAAAAGCATTAAATTTAATGGGTCTAATGAGTAAGGCTGGGAAAGTAGTAACAGGAGAAGATTTAATATTAAAAAATATCAAAAATAGTGAGATAAAATTATTATTAATAGCAAATGACTGTGGGAAAAATACCTGTAAAAAACTAGTGGATAAAACAAAGTATTACAGAGTTGATACTTGCATTGTATTTTCAATAGAGGAATTAAGTCGTGCGATAGGAAAAGAAAATCGTGTAGCAGTTGGTATTACAGATTTGGGTTTTAGTAATAGATTAAAAGAGTTAATAAGAGAAGAAGGAGGATGTATCGATAATGGAAAAAATTAGAATACATGAATATGCCAAAAAAGTAGATAAATCTTCAAAAGAAATAATAAAAGCATTGAAAGATGCCAATATAGCAGTTGGTAATCACATGTCAATGTTGACAGAAGAAGGATTTTTAATTTTAGAAAAGCTTTTTAATAAAAAGGAAGAAGTTAAAAATCAAAAAAACGACAAAACAGAAAGAGTAAAAGAAGAAAAAAATAAAAAAAGAAATTCTGAAATCTTAGAAAATAATGTAGATAAGGAATTATTTAAAAATAATAAAAAAAATAAAAAGAAAAAGATAAAAAAAGAAAAAAATAAAAAAAGTAATAAGCAACAACCAGCTATGATAGAGGTTCCTAGTGAGAATAATATTTCAGATGATACTATTCTTGTAAAAGAAGGGATGACTGTTGGCGAACTAGCCTCTGCTTTATCAATCACGTCAACAGAATTGATAAAAAAATTATTTATAGAATTAAAAATAATGGCTAATATTAATCAGTCGTTGACTTTAGAGCAAATAGAATTAATTGCTATAGATTATGGTAAGGAAATTCAACAAGAAGTTGAAATTAATAAGGAAGACCTTGATGTTTATTTTGAGGTAGAAGAAGACGAAAAAAACAACATGGTAAGACCTCCAATTGTTACAATTATGGGGCATGTAGACCACGGTAAAACTACTTTACTTGATACAATTAGAAATACAAGGGTAACTGCTGGAGAAGCTGGAGGAATTACTCAGCATATAGGTGCCTATCAAGTTCGTGTTAATGATAGAAAAATTACTTTTTTAGATACTCCTGGGCATGCAGCTTTTACTACAATGCGAGCAAGAGGAGCTAAAGTAACTGATATTACAATTTTAGTAGTTGCTGCTGATGACGGAGTAATGCCACAAACAATAGAAGCAATTAACCATGCTAAAGCGGCAGAAGTACCTATTATTGTAGCTGTGAATAAAATGGATAAGCCACAAGCTAATCCAGATAAAGTAATGGGTGAATTAGCTGAATATGGTTTAACACCAGAAGATTGGGGTGGTGATACAATATTTGTTCCAATATCAGCTTTACAGGGGCAAGGGATTGATGACTTGTTAGAAATGGTATTGTTAGTATCAGATATGCAAGAAATCAAGGCAAATCCAAATAGACTTGGGCTTGGAACTGTTATTGAAGCAAAATTGGATAAGGGAAGAGGAGCTGTTGCTACCCTACTTGTGCAAAATGGAACACTTAATGTTGGAGACCCAATAGTAGTTGGTAATACCTACGGTAGGATACGAGCAATGATTAATGACAGGGCAAAAGCTATACAAAGTGCTAAACCGTCAACACCAGTAGAAATTACAGGTCTACAGGAAGTTCCCAATGCTGGTGATAGATTTGTAGTTTTTGGTGATGAAAAAACTGCTAGACAAATAGGGGAAATTCGTCAACAGCAATATATAGAAAGTCAAAGACAAAATTCTAGTGCAGTTTCATTAGATAACTTATTTGAACAAATGAAACAGGGTGAGATGAAAGACCTTAATATAATTATAAAAGCTGATGTGCAAGGTTCTGTTGAGGCTCTAGCAATGTCTCTTGCTAAAATTGATGTGGAGGGAGTTAACATTCGTATAATTCATACAGGAGTAGGTGCGATAAATGAATCTGATATTACTCTAGCTATTGCTTCTAATGCAGTGGTTATTGGATTTAATGTTAGACCTGATAACAATGCAAAAGCAATGGCACAAAATGCAGAGGTTGATATTCGTTTGCACTCAATTATATACAAAGTTATTGAAGAAATCGAATCATCTATGACAGGACTTTTAGACCCAGAATTTGTAGAAAAAGTTATCGGTCTTGCAGAAGTTCGTCAAGTAATAAGGGTATCAAAAGTTGGGACAATCGCAGGAGCTTATGTTACAGAAGGTAAAGTTTCTCGTGATGGTAAGGTTCGTGTTATTCGTGATAGTGTAGTAATATATGAAGGTAAAATTGATACATTACGTCGCTTTAAAGATGACGTTAAAGAGGTTCAAGCAGGTTACGAATGTGGTATGACGGTAGAAAATTATAGTGATATTCGTGAGGGTGATGTATTTGAAGTATTCGTTATGGAAGAGGTTAAAAGATAGAAAGGGTTAGTATGTCAGAATTAAGAGTTAATAGACTAGGTGAACAAATAAAAAAAGAAATTACACAGGTTCTTACAAGCAAAGTAAAAAATCATGACTTAGGTTTTGTAACAATAGTTGAAGTAAGGCTTACAGGAGATTACTCTCAAGCTAAAGTTTATTACACAGTATTTGGTGATGATAAGGAAAAACAAAAAGTTAAAGAATCACTGAGTAAAATAAAGGGATTTGTAAAATCAGAAGTAGCAAAAAAAATTAAAATAAGAAAATTTCCAGAATTAATCTTTACCTATGATACAAGTAGTGAATATGCTTTACACATTGAAAATTTAATAGCTAGTTTTAATAAAGGAGATAAATGATGTTACAAGTTACAAATTTAGGACTTCGCTTTGCTGATAGGAAATTATTTGAGGATGTGAATATAAAATTTACAAATGGTAATTGCTATGGTCTTATTGGAGCTAATGGAGCAGGTAAAACTACGTTTTTAAAACTCTTATCTGGAGAAATTGGTTCTCAACAAGGGCATGTATCTCTTGGTAAGGGAGAAAGATTAGCTGTTTTGCGTCAAAATCATTTTGATTATGAAGAAGAAAAAGTAATCGATGTAGTCATGATGGGTTACGAAAAACTTTGGGGCGTTATGAACAGAAAAAATGAAATTTATATGAAAGACCCTTTTACAGAAGAGGACGGTATTATTGCTGCAGAATTAGAAGCTGAGTTTGCTGAAATGGACGGTTGGAATGCAGAAAGTGATGCAGCTCAGTTATTAGAAGGTTTAGGTATTTCTAGCACTGTTCATTATTCTTTAATGAGTGAATTGGATAACTCTCAGAAAGTAAAAATATTGCTGGCTAAGGCCTTATTCGGAAATCCAGATGTATTATTATTAGACGAGCCTACAAACGGGCTTGATATAAGTGCAATTCAGTGGCTAGAAGAATTTTTAATAAATTTTGAAAATACAGTTATTGTAGTCAGCCACGACCGCCATTTTTTAAATAATATATGTACACATATTTGTGATTTAGATTTTGGAAAAATTCAATTATATGTTGGAAATTATGATTTCTGGTATCAATCAAGTCAACTAGCTAGAAGAATGTTAGAAGATTCTAACAAGAAAAAAGAAGAAAAAATCAAAGAATTACAAGAATTTATTGCACGTTTTTCTGCTAATGCTTCTAAATCAAAACAAGCAACGAGTAGAAAAAAAATGTTGGATAAAATTACACTCGATGATATAAAACCATCAAGTCGTCGCTACCCTTATGTTAGATTTACCCCTGATAGAGAAATTGGAAATGATTTACTTATAGTTGATAATCTTTCAAAAACTGTAGACGGGAAAGAAGTTTTAAAAAATGTTAGTTTTACTGTAAATCCTAATGACAAGGTTATACTATTAGGTGATGAAGTTGCCAAAACTACATTATTAAAAATTTTAGCAGAAGAGATAGAAGCTGATGAAGGAAATATAAAATGGGGAATTACAACTTCTAGGTCTTATATGCCAAAAGACAATACTTTTTACTTTGAAGGACTTAAACTTTCTTTAGTTGAATGGTTACGTCAATACGCTTCACCAGAGGAAGAAGCAGAATCATATCTTCGTTCATTTTTAGGGCGTATGTTATTTTCTGGAGAAGAGGCACTTAAAAGAGCCCATGTTCTTTCTGGGGGAGAAAAAATGCGTTGCATGCTGTCTAAGATGATGTTATCCAAGGCTAATGTCATATTATTAGACGAACCAACAAATCATCTTGATTTAGAATCTATTACTGCTGTCAATGAAGGAATTATTGCTTTCAAAGGTTCGGTATTTTTCACATCTCATGATTACGAATTTATTCAAACGATCGCTAATCGTGTTATAGAAATTTTACCAGATGGTGGAGTAGTAAATAAAGAGATGGATTATGAAACCTATTTAAAATTTAGTGGAATAATAAAATAAATGATAAAAATATTTAGTGTGGATAAAATCTGTACTAAATATTTTTTATTAATACAAAGAAATTTACTAATTATTTTTAATGTGATAAAATTAAACGATAATATTATTAAAGGAGAAAATTTTGGAAATAGATAAAATATTAAGAGTTTCTCAGCTGTATGATTTTTATTCAGAATTATTAAATGACAAACAAAAAGAATATATAAAAAATTATTATTTTGATGATTTGTCATTAACCGAAATATCAGAAAATTTTAATGTGTCAAAACAAGCTGTTTCAAATAATATAAAAAGAATAATATTAGATTTAGAGAATTTTGAAGAAAAATTATCTTTAATAAAACTTAGTAATGAAAGATTATTTTTTTATAAGGAAATAAAAAAAATTAATGGCAACGAGGATATTTCATATCTACTAGATCAGTTAATAAAACTAGAGAGTTAGGAGGTTTATTATGGCATTTGAAAATTTGTCAGAAAGATTACAAGCTACCATATCAAAAATAAGAGGTAAGGGAAAAGTAAGCGAATCTGATGTTAAAGAAATGATGCGAGAAATAAGGTTAGCACTGTTGGAAGCAGATGTTAATTTTAAGGTTGTAAAAGAATTTGTAAAAAAAATTAGCGAACGTGCTGTTGGAGTAGAAGTAATGAAGTCGCTTACTCCTGCCCAGCAAATTGTAAAAATTGTAAATGAAGAGTTAGTAGAGTTACTTGGGGGACAAACAGAAGAAGTATTAAAAAATAAAAAAATAAATACTGTAATGATGGTAGGTCTTCAGGGTGCTGGTAAAACTACTACTGCTGGGAAGCTAGCCTTAAAAGTGAAAAAAAATAACAAAAAAAGACCCCTATTAATTGCAGCAGATATTTATAGACCAGCGGCCGTAAAACAATTACAGACATTAGGTAAACAAGTTGATATTCCTGTATTTTATGTTGATAAGCCTCCTTTGGAAATAGTTAAAGAAGGACTGAAATATGCAGAAGATAATAATTTGAACTATATTATTATAGATACTGCGGGAAGATTGCATATTGATGAACTTTTAATGAATGAATTAAGGGAAATAAAAGAAGATGTTAATCCTGATGAAATATTATTAGTAGTCGATTCTATGATAGGTCAAGAATCTGTTAATATTGCTAAATCTTTTAATGAAGAACTTGAAATAAGTGGCATAGTTTTAACAAAACTTGATGGTGATACTCGTGGTGGTGCTGCTTTATCAATAAAATCAATTATTAATAAACCTATAAAATTAGTTGGTATGGGTGAAAAGATGAATGATTTAGAAGATTTTCATCCAGAAAGAATGGCATCAAGAATTTTGGGTATGGGTGATGTCTTAACTTTGATAGAAAAGGCCCAGAGCAGTATTGATGAAAATGAAGCTAAAAAAATGCAAGAAAAAATGTTAAATCAAACATTCACATTTGAAGATTTTTTAGCTCAATTAAATCAAATAAAAAAATTAGGTTCTATAAAAGATATACTGGGAATGCTTCCTGGTATGGGTAAATTAAAAGGCTTGGATATGTCTAAAATTGATGAAAAACAATTTACATATATAGAAGCAATAATTCAATCAATGACTGTAGAAGAAAGACAAAATCCAGATATAATAAATGTTCCTAGGAGAAATCGTATAGCCAAAGGTAGTGGTAGACCTATTTCTGAAGTTCATAAATTAATAAAACAATTTGATGAAATGAGAAAAATGATGAAGCAATTTGGCGGTCTTATGAATAATAAAAATAAAAGAAAGGGATTAGGTAAGTTCTTTGGCGGTAGTTTACCATTTTAATAATATATGAATAATATAGTTCTTTTTCAACCTGAGATACCTGCTAATACTGGTAATGTAGCAAGAACATGTGTAGGAGCTGGTGCTAGATTACACCTGATAATGCCCCTAGGTTTTTCTATAGATGATAAACATTTAAAAAGAGCAGGATTGGACTATTGGGAGCATCTTGATTTAGTTATATGGGATAGCTTAGAAGATTTTTTGAAGAATACAAGTGATAAAAACTATTTTTTAATAACAAAATTTGGAAGTGAAACTTATTCAAATTTTGATTTTTCTAATGAAAATAATGAAGAATTATATTTTATATTTGGTAGGGAAACTAAAGGTTTACCCGCTTCTTTTAGAGAAGAGTACTATAATAAAACTTTAAGAATACCTATTACTGATAAAGTAAGGTCGTTAAATTTATCTAATACCGTAGCAATGGTATTATATGAGGCGTTAAGGCAACAAAATTTTAAAAACATATTATAATACTATATAGGAGAGTTTATAGATGAAAACAGATTTTCAAATTTCAATAGAAAGTAAGAAAGAAAAAATTTGCAAGGTAGCAGAAAAGTTAGGAGTTTCTCGTGATGAGTTAATTCTTTATGGGGATTACAAGGCAAAAATTAAAATAGATAAATTGTCTACAAATCCAAAGTCTAATCTTGTTTTAGTTACTGCAATAAATCCTACAGCTAGTGGCGAGGGTAAATCAACAGTTACAATAGGTTTATCTGACGGATTAAATAGAATTGGTAAAAAATCTTGTGTTGCACTAAGAGAACCTTCTTTGGGACCAGTTTTGGGTATGAAGGGTGGAGCTGCTGGTGGAGGTTATGCTCAGGTAGTTCCTATGGAAGATATTAATTTGCATTTTACGGGAGATATGCACGCAGTTACGACAGCTAATAATACTATTTCTGCTGTAATTGATAATCATATTTTTCAGGGTAATGAATTAGGTATTGATAGGGTTGTATTTAATCGTGCTTTAGACATGAATGATAGAGCCTTACGTCATATTGAAGTTGCTACTGCTAATAATGGACAACAAAGAAGCGACCATTTTGATATTACTGTTGCTAGTGAAATTATGGCAATTCTTTGTTTATCTGAAAATTTAAAAGATTTAAAAGAAAAACTTTCAAATGTAATTGTGGCTTATAATAAAAAAAACCAACCTATATATGTTGGAGATTTAGAAATTCAAGGAGTATTAGCAGCAATTTTAAAAGATGCTATTAAACCTAATATTGTACAAACATTAGAAAATAATCCTGCTATTATTCATGGAGGACCTTTTGCAAATATTGCTCATGGATGCAATTCTATTATTGCAACAAAAACAGCTATGAAATATGCCGATTATGTAGTAACAGAAGCAGGATTTGGAGCTGATTTAGGGGCTGAAAAATTCTTAAATATTAAATGTAGAAAAGCTGGTATTGTTCCAAAAGCTGTGGTAATTGTAGCAACTATTAGAGCCTTAAAACTTCATGGAGGAATAAGTGCAAATGAATTAACTCTTGAAAATTTAGAAGCAATAAAAAAGGGACTTCCAAACTTGGAAAAACACATAGAAAATATAAATAAATTTAATTTACCTGTAGTTGTAGCTTTAAATGTTTTCTCAACTGACACACAAGCCGAATTAGAAGTTGTTAAAGCTTGGGCAGAAGAAAATAATGTTGTAATATCAGAAACAAAAGTATTTGCTAAAGGAAGCTTGGGAGCAGAAGATTTGGCTAATAAAGTAGTTGAGTCAGTAGAAAATAATAATAAAAAATTTGAATTATTATATTCTGATGAAAAAACTATTTTAGAAAAAATAGAAATAATATGTAAAGAAATTTATGGAGCAAGCGGAATAGATGTAAATGCAGAATCCTTAAAAGAAATTAATAATATTAATAAATTAGGCTTTTCTGATTTGCCTATCTGTATGGCAAAAACACCTTTATCACTTTCTGATGACCCAAGTATAAAAGGGCGACCATCAGATTTTATAGTTAAAATAACAGATGTAAAATTAAAATCAGGAGCAGGATTTATAGTAGTCTATACAAATAAAATACTAACAATGCCTGGTTTACCTAAGATTCCAAATGCCATAAAAATAGATATTGATGAGCAAGAAAACATTATAAATATATTTTAATAAGAATTTGATAGTAGTAAAAACTTTTGTTTTTACTACTATTGGATTTTTATTTTAAAGTATAATATAATTTACAATAAGTTATTATAAAAAAGGAGTATGTATGTCTTTTGTAGAAATTATAGATGATTCTAATATACTTGAGTTTGAAACTAAAAATATGTTAGTAGAATTACTAGGTATTGCTGCAGATTATGAAAATATAAATAAATCAAAAACGGAATTTTCATTATCTATCGTGGATATAGAACAAATACACAAAATAAATAAGGAATATAGGGGAATTGATAGACCAACCGATGTAATTTCTTTTGCCTTAAATGATGATGTAGAAGATGAATTGGAAATTATTGGTGGCGAACAGGATAATTACATAGGTGATATTATAATTTGTTTTGAAATAGCAAAAGAACAAGCAAAAGAATATGAACATTCTTTAGAAAGAGAGTTAGGATTTTTAGCTGTTCATGGATTTTTACACTTATTGGGTTATGACCATGCAACAAAAGAAGATGAAATAGAAATGTTTACTAAGCAAAAAGAAATTTTAGAAAAATATGGACTTACTAGATAGAAAGTGATGATTATGAATGAAAATTTAATAAAAACAGGTTTTATTACAATAATAGGTCGTCCCAACGCTGGGAAGTCTACACTACTTAACAATATCCTAAATCAAAAAATAGCAATAATGTCAGACAAACCACAAACTACGAGAAATATTATTAATGGTG
This sequence comes from Gemella sp. zg-1178, assembly GCF_018790995.1. Lineage (NCBI taxonomy): Bacteria > Bacillati > Bacillota > Bacilli > Caryophanales > Gemellaceae > Gemella > Gemella sp. zg-1178. The sequence goes on along the minus strand of NZ_JAHKEI010000006.1, from coordinate 75,862 downwards.
TATATACTGATGATGATGCTCAAATTGTTTTTATAGATACTCCAGGTATTCATAAACCAAAACATAAACTTGGGGACTATATGATGAAATTAGCTAATAGTGCTATAAAAGAATCAGAAATAGTGTATCTTATAGTTAATGTTTTAGATGAATATGGCAGAGGCGACGAAAGAATAATTAATATTATAAAAGAACTTAATGTTCCTACTTTTTTAATATTAAATAAAATAGACTTAATTGATAGAGAAAATCTTTTTAAAATAATAAATTTCTATAAAGATTTACATGATTTTGTTGAAATTATACCCATATCAGCTTTAAAATCAATTAACATTGATAATTTGTTAGATGTAACTAAAAAATATTTAACTTATAGCATTAAGATGTATCCTGACGATGTTATTACTGATAGTCCAGAATATTTTATAATTTCAGAATTTATTAGGGAAAAAGTTCTGCAACTTACAAGTCAAGAAATACCTCATTCAATAGCCGTTGTTATTGATAAAATATCATCAGAAAAAGATTTAAAAAAACAAATTATTGCTTCTATAATAGTAGAAAGAAAATCTCAAAAAGGTATGATTATAGGTAAGCAAGGACAAATGATAAAAAAAATTGGTCAGCTAGCAAGACGGGATATTGAAGAGCTATTAGGAGAAAAAATATTTTTAGAACTTTGGGTAAAGGTTATAGATAATTGGAGAAGAAAACTAAATCTTATTAAAGACCTAGGATATAGAGATGATGTCTTTGGCTAAAAATGCTATCTTAAAAGGTATTGTAATAAAAAAAATTCCTTATAAAGATTACCATGAAATAGTACATATATTTACAGAAAACGGGCTTGTAGAAAGTTTTTTTTATGAAAATGTAAATAAGAATAAGAAAAAAAATAAATTGTTTATTCCAACTTTGGTAACAACTTCATTTTTTCGTACAAGTGGAATGAATAAAATAATAAATTTAGACGTAGACAATTATTTTTCTAATATTATTTATGATATTAAAAAGTCAAGTTATATAAAAAATATAATAGAAATAATAGGATATAATCAATTATTAAATCCTTATTTTTATAAATTACTTAATAATTTACTTGATTTAATAAATGAAGATAAGATTGATGAAAAATTATCAAATATTTATTTTATAATTTTATTTTTAAAATATGAGGGATTTGTATTTAAATATTTAAAAACTAATAAAAATTATGCGGGATATTCTTTTTCAAAAAATATGTTTATAGATGTAGAAGAATGTAATAATAGTTTTTTTAAATTGGATAATAAATTAATACAATTAATATATATTCTATCTAATAATTCTGTAAATATTTTGGAAAAAATACATTTAGATGATAGCGAAATTAATATAGTATTTAGATTTATAAATATAATTCTTAAAGAGTATTCAGGTATAGAAACAAAATCGTATAATAAAATTTTAGAATTAGAGAGTATTCTTAATTCTTTTGAAGGGGATAAAAATAATGAATAGACCTATTGGTGTTTTTGATAGTGGAGTGGGGGGAATTACAGTTGTTAAGGAAATAATAAGACAACTACCTAATGAAACTATATATTTTTTTGGTGATGTGAAAAATTGTCCCTACGGTGATAAAAGTCAGCAAGAAATTTTAAAATATACAGAAAAAGCTGTTAAATTTTTAATATCAAAAGATGTTAAGATGATAGTTTTAGCTTGTAATACTGCAACTGCTGCATCTTTAGATTATTTAGAGGGAAAGTATAATATTCCAATTATTGGAGTTATTAAACCAGGAGCAAGAACAGCAATTCAAGCTACAAATAATAAAAAAGTTTTAGTTTTAGGAACAAATTTTACAGCTAAGTCAAAAGCATATACAAAAGAAATTCATAATATAAATAAAAATATCATAGTTCATAATAAGGCTTGTATAACTTTTGTTTCTTTTGTTGAAAAAGAGAATTATAATGACAAAGAAAAGGTTTTTAAGTTATTAAATAATGAATTACTTGAAACTAAAAACTTAGATATAGATACAATAATACTGGGTTGTACTCACTATCCAATTTTACAAAAAGATATTGAAAGTTACTATAAGAATAAAATTAAAGTTATATCTTCTGGAATAGAAACTGCTCGTGAAGTAAGTATGATTCTTACTTTTTTAAAAATTCACAATAAGAAAGAAAAAGAAGACCATAAATTTTTTATTTCTAAGGATAGTAATGAGTTTAAAAAAACAGCAAATAAATGGTTAAATGAAAATATTTGTATAGAAGTGGTTGAATTATAAATAAGGAGAAATTTATGAAAAAAGAATTAGTTTTAGCAACTAATAACAAGCATAAATTAATGGAGATAAGAAATATCTTAAAAGATTACACAATTTTGACATTAGATGATATAGGCTTTAAAGATGAAATTATAGAAGATATGCCAACATTTGAAGAAAATTCTTTAAAAAAAGCCAAAATAGTTTCTAAATTTTCTGGCAAAGATACTATAGCAGATGATAGTGGTCTTTGTGTTGAATTACTTAATAATGAACCTGGTGTCTATTCTGCAAGATATTCTAAGGAGCAAACAGATGAAAGCAATATTAAACAAGTTTTAAAAAATTTGAATGGTAAAGAATCGCCAGCTAAATATGTATGTGTTATAAGTATTGTTCATTCAGATGGTAAAAGGGCAAGTTTTAGAGGTGAATGTAAGGGGAAAATATTAACAAAGAAAATAGGAACTCAAGGCTTTGGTTATGACCCTATATTTTTTGTTGATAGTTTAAATAAAACATTTGCAGAAATTTCAGCAGAAGAAAAAAATAGTATAAGCCACAGAAGAGAAGCTATTGATAAATTAGTGGATTATTTAGGGAGTTTATAAATTTGAGAACTAAAGTAAATAGAGAAACTTGTATATCTTGTGGCAATTGCTATTCTATTTGCCCTGAAATTTATGAATGTGATGAAGACGGTATTGCATTTTGCAAATTGGATAACAACAAGATGATAAAGACAGTAGATGATAAATTCAAATCTTTGTTATTAGAATGTTATGATTCATGTCCCACAGAATCTATAATTATAGAAAATATTGAAAGCAGGTGATATTTTGTCAAAAAATAGGTTGAAAAAAAATAAAAAAATAAAATCAAAAAAAAAATCAACTTCAGTTTATAAGTTATTTTTAAATTTCAAAGAAAATAATACCAGTTTTTATAATTTTTTTATTTACATAGTTCTTATTGCTATAACTACAATAACAACTTTAAGAATGGGTTGGCTAGGTCAAACTTTTGATAATTTTATTAAATATTTATTAGGTAGTTCAAGCTATATTTTATATTTAATAGTTTTCTCTAGCGTAATATTTTCTATATTTAAAAAAAGTTTACATAATAAAATATATGTAGTAGTTATTATTTTTTTATTTTCTTTAATATTAGAATTATTTTTTTACAAATCTAGTAATTATAACTTATTTTCGTATTTTTATGTTTCTGAAAACTATAATTCTTTTTTAGGAGGGGGAAAAATTTTTTATTTTCAAAGTAAGCTAGTAGTTTACTTATTATCTTATTATGGAGCCTTGATATTAGCTATATCTCTATTTATATTTACCATAATAATGTATATAAATAAATTATTCCCAGATAAAATTTCTAGTTTGATAACTAGTATATCATCTAAAAAGAATTTATATTTAGAAAACGAAGAAGTTGAATTTACCAAAGAATTAGATGAAGCTGATAAAATAAATACTTATTATGATGAAATTAAAGATATTGATTTAGAAATATCAATAAATGATTTTAAAAAAGAGGACTTAATAAAAGAGGATAATTTAAAAGATAATAATTATAATACTTCTAAAAAAGAAGAAAAATTAAATTATGAAGCAGTAAATGATTATGAACATTATACTTTACCGCCGCTTTCATTGTTAAAAGACCCAGTAGAGAATAAAAAAATTTCAAAAGAAGATATAGTTAATAAATCTAAGATTTTAAAAAATACATTTAAAAATTTTGGAGTAGAGGTAAAAATTGTAAAAGCTATAGTAGGTCCATCAATAACTCAATTTCAAATTATGCCGACTCCTGGTACCAAGGTTAGTAAAATAATTAATTTGAGTAATGATATTTCCTTAAATTTAGCAGCTAAAGATGTTAGAATTGAAGCACCGATACCTGGCAAATCTCTAATAGGAATTGAAATACCCAATAGTGTTAATCAGTTGGTAACCATGAAAGAAGTTTTTGTTAATGGAAATGACGCTTCCCCCTTATCGGTTACTTTAGGAAAAGATGTTTCTGGAGAATCTATTTTTGCAAGATTGGATAAGATGCCCCATCTTTTAGTTGCAGGGTCTACTGGTAGTGGTAAGTCTGTTTGTATAAATACCATTATAACAAGTATTTTATTAAAAAATAAACCAGATAAGGTTAAATTGATAATGATTGATCCAAAAATGGTAGAATTATCTATTTATGATGGGATACCACATCTGTTAACGCCAGTAGTAACTAATCCTTTAAAAGCTGCTGATGTTTTATATAAGGTAGTTTTAGAAATGGAAAGAAGATACAAAGAATTTTCTATTGCCAGAGTTAAAAATATTGAGGGTTATAACAAAATAGCACAAGAAGATGAAGAATATAAAGAATTACCATACATAGTTATTATTATTGATGAATTAGCAGATTTAATGCTAGTTGCTTCAAAAGAAGTAGAAGAGTCAATTGCTAGAATAACTCAAATGGCAAGGGCTGCTGGTATACATTTAATAATAGCTACCCAAAGACCATCGGTTGACGTTATAACTGGAGTAATAAAATCAAATATACCATCTCGTATTTCTTTTGCTGTAAGTTCTAGTATAGATTCAAGAACTATCTTAGATAAAGCAGGGGCAGAAACTTTACTAGGAAGGGGGGATATGCTATTTCAATCAGCAGAATCTAGCAAGCCTGTGAGATTGCAAGGAGCTTTTTTATCTGATTTAGAAGTAGAAAATATTGTAGACTTTATAAAAAATCAGTCTAAAACTGATTACGACCCTAGCATGAAACCATCAGAAAATTCATTAAGAGAAGCAGGAAAGTCTGATGAAGTAGACCCTCTATATAAAGAAGTATTACTTTTCATAGCAAAAACTCAAAAGGCTTCAGCTTCATTATTGCAAAGAAGATTCAAAATTGGATATAATAGGGCGGCAAGAATCATAGAGACCCTAGAAGAAGACGGCTATATAGGAGCTGCTGATGGAAGCAAGCCAAGAAAAGTATTTTTAGAACCAGAATTTGCAGAAAATAATCAATAGTTAAGTTGTTGAATAAAAATATTTATGGTATAATCAATTAAAGTATGAATCAAATAAAATTTCAAAGATAAATTATTAAAAATTAGTGTAAGGATAAAGTTGTATATTATGGGAACAAATTTACCAAATAAAATAACATTTTTTAGAACAATTTTAATACCAGTATTTATCTTCTTCTTACTCTTCAATATAAGTGGTAAAGTTACAATATTAGGAGGAAGAAGTATAAGTTATAATATATTTATAGCAGCAATAATATTTATATTCGCTTCAATTACAGATTTTTTAGATGGATATCTGGCTAGAAAATATAACTTAGTTACTAATATTGGTAAATTTTTAGACCCGTTAGCTGATAAATTATTGGTAGGAAGTGCCTTTATTGTAATGGTAGAACTAGCTATGATACCTAGTTGGATGGTTGTTTGTGTTATTGCTAGAGAATTTGCTGTTACTGGTTTAAGAATGTTAGCAGTTGAACAAGGGGAGGTAATAGCAGCTGGTTTGTTAGGTAAATTAAAAACTATAACTCAACTTGTAGCAATAATACTTATTTTACTGGGGAATCCTATTTTTAATAACTTAGGAATAGCTTTAGATAATATAATTTTATGGATATCTGTAATTTTAACTATATTATCTGGAATAGAATATTTTAAAAATTCTATACATGTTTTTAAATAATGAAAATATAATATTTAGTGTGAATAAAAAAATCTGCACTAAATATTTTTTATTTTACTATATAAGATAATTTTTAAAAATAATTTTAGAAATAAAAAATAATAAATTATACTTATATTTTTTGGTAAAGTAAGTATAATTTATTATTTTTATTTTATTAATTGTATTTTAAATGAAGAAATCTTTATATAAATTATTCATCTAATTTTTCAATGGATTTTTTAATTATTTTCTTTGATTCGTTTATATATAGAATGGAAGTTTCGCTACTTGAATGACCCATTTGTGTCATTATTATTGGTATATTTCCATTTGTTTTTTGGGCAAGTTTAGTACCGTAGCTATGCCTTAATTTATGAGGGGACATAGGTATATTATAACTTTCAGTATATTTCATAACTAATTTTTGTATGCTTCTAATAGAGATACCTTTTTTATTTTTAGTTACAAACAAATTATCTTCCCTACCTAATTCTAAAGGTAGAGTAGTTAAGTAATTTTTAATTTTTTTAATAGCAGAATCTGTAATTATTACAGTGTCGTATTTTCCACCTTTTCTAATTACATTAATTTCAGAATTTTTAAAGTCAATATCTTTAATTTTTAAATTAGCTAGTTCGTTAACCCTAATACCGCTTCTTAAAAATAAAGTTAAAATAGCTATATCTCGATTTTTATCTCTTAAAAAGAATGTTTTGGCATGTTTAGATAAAGTTTTTTCATATTCAAATTCTATATAATTTAAAAATTCATCATCTTGAGAATCTAAAAATATTTTTTCTGATATTTTTTTTGACCTAGATGATAATGTTTCTTTTACTCTGTTAATAGGAATTTTTAACATTACATTTCTTTCAAAGTAGGATTTTCCTAATTCATTTTCACTGGTAATTGTTAAAAATTTATATAATGAACGCATGGCGGCTTTATAATTATTTATTGTAGTTTGAGAACGATATTTTCCATTTATTTCTTCACGAGCTAATTTTTTGAAATATGATTCCATTTCTTTTTTTGATAAATTTTCTAAGGTAGATATTTTTACCGATTTAATATTATCAGCTTCAGAAATACATTCAGTTATTAACCAATTTAAAAATGAATGATAAGTTTCTAAATAGCGATGTAGAGTTAGAGGTGATAAAATGTCATAGAAAGTATCAAAAAAATCTTCTATATATTCTGGAAAATTTTTTATATTATTATTTATTTTTTTTTTATAATAATCTTTTTGGTTCATTGTTTTCTCCACCTTTATCTTTTTCATTTATACATATAATATGTATTATGCGAATAATTATATCATACTATAAATTTATATAATATTCAAAATAAAAAGCCAAGATTATTTATCTTGACTTAATTTAGCATTTCTTATAGCTTCAAATGAAAGCAAAGTAAAAAACTATCTAAGAAATCTTAGATAGTTTAAAGTTAGTCTTGTGTTTAATTATACACGTTGCACTTTTCCAGATTTTAAAGCACGGGCAGAAACCCAAACTTTTTTAGGTTCTCCGTCAACTAAAATAGTTACTTTTTGTAAGTTAGCTTTAAATCTTCTTTTTGTAGCGTTCATTGCATGTGAACGAGTATTTCCTGAACGTGCTTTACGCCCAGTAACGTAACAAACTTTTGCCATGAATTAATCCTCCTTTTTGGAAATAGTTTATTCATAACATTTACTACATACACAGTTATCAGTATAGCACATATTATTAAATATAACAATAATTTTTCTTAATTTTAATAAAAAAACTTCTGGTATTGTCAAAATTATTATTTCAAGATGAAATTAATCACCTAAAAATAATAAAAAGAAGGATTAATCAATCCTTGTTTATGCTCGAGATACATAATATCCTTCAGATGTATTTATTACTAAAACATCTCCCTCTTTTACAAATAGAGGGACTTGTAAAGTATATCCTGTTTCGACAGTAGCAGATTTAGTAGCACCAGTAGCTGTATCTCCTTTAACTCCTGGTTCTGTTTGTGTAACTTCTAATTCTACCGTAGTTGGTAAATCAACTCCAAGAATTTCGCTACCATACATAAGAATAGAAACTTCCATATTTTCTTTTAAGAAATTTAGTTCATATTTAATATTGGATTCTGGAATTTCAATTTGTTCGTATGTTTCATTGTTCATGAAAATATAATTATCACCTGTAGCATAAAGATATGACATTTTTTCGTTAGTAATTAAAGCTTTTGCAACTTTTTCACCAGCTCTAAATGTTTTATCATTAACAGCCCCAGTTCTTAGATTTCTTAATTTAGATCGTACAAAGGCAGCACCTTTACCTGGTTTAACATGTTGAAATTCTAATACTTTCCAAATATTACCGTCTACTTCAATAGTAATACCTGTTTTAAAATCATTAACTGAAATCATTTTATTGCTCCTTTAAGTTTATTACTTAATAATTATAATTAAATTTATTGTAAAAATCAACACTTATATAATTGTTTTTACTACTTCTACATAATATATTTTATTGCCCTTAGTTATAAATTTATCTTCGTACTCTGTATGTACATTATCACTTTCATATTTACTATTCGTTAAATCGAGTGAAATTTTATCAATAGTGAACCCAAAATTTGAATAACTAAATAAACTATATTCAAATAAATTCATATTATCAGTTTTTTGAGCAATTCTTTTTTCCTTATTTAAAATTTCTGAATATTGAGTAAGAAAAGTTTTAAAGGTTAGCCTTCTCTTTTCGTGTCTTTTTTTAGGCCAAGGGTCAGAAAAATTAAGATATAGTTTGTCAATTTCTTCTTTTCCGAAATATTCTGTTAAATTATTAGCATCTGCTAGTAGTAATCTTAGATTAGAAATTTCCTCTTCTTCTATTTTATCCAAAAGAAAACTTAATACAGTTGGTTGTGTTTCTAAAGCAATAAAGTTAATTTCAGGAAATTTTTTTGCTAGATTAAATATGAATTTCCCCTTACCTGTCCCTACTTCTAAGTGAATAGGACTATTATTTTTAAAAATATCTTTCCACTTATTTTTATTATTTTTTGGTTCAATAAAAACAAAAGGATTATTTTCTAATCTAGGTAGTGCATTTGATTTGTTTCTAACTCTCATAATTATTAATTATCCTTTCATTAATTTATTTCTATAATTTTAGAAAACAACTCACTATTAGCTGTTGCTTTTTCTTTTGTAGTAAGAACACATATATAATTTTTATTATTACTGTCAAATATTTTTGCTAATTTTATTAAATCTTCTAAAGTAGTAGATTTTATTTCTTCTACGATTTTATCAAATTCTTTGTAATCATAATTATTAATATAATGATTTAGAGAAAAAGTAGATTTTTCAATAGGTGACATTAATTGATTAAAACTATTCAGCGTTCCTATTATATATTTATTTAATTCTTTATCGTTTAAATTTAGATTTTTTATATAGTCGGCAGTATTTTTATACACATTTAAAGTATTTTCAAAATTAGGGTCTCTATATGACCAAAAAGACAGTTCTTTAAATTTATTTATATTAATGCCAGACCCATAAGCTCCACCTTTAACTCTAACATTATTCCATAAATAATCAAAATTAATTATATGTCTTAAAACTAAAAGACTACCTGAATAATTTTCAAATTCATCAAAGCCCATACCAACATACTGAACTAGAGTATTAAAGTAAAATGCTTCTGAATAATTTTTTTCTTTTTTTTCAAAATTAATTTTAGACGTGTTAGCTAAAATTGCATCTTCTTTTAAAAAGTTTACATAATTTGAAATATGTTCATTAAAAATGATATTATCTTCTTTAGAGCAAGTTGTACTTATAATTAAATTATTTTTATTAAATATTTTTTCTGCTATATTTGTCAAATTATTATATGTATTATCGAAATCTTCGTTAATATTTTTAAGTACATTACTAATAAAAATATAAAAATCATAACCATTTATTTGTTCAAATAACATATTTTTTAAACTCATATAGCTAGCTATTCTTCTATTTACAAAAGTATGACCATATTCTTTTAGTTGAGTTTCTAAGTTTAGTTTAAATTCTAATAAAACATTTGAAATATTTTGTTTATTTGAAAAATCATAATTAAGTGTATTTTCTAATAAAATATTCGCTAATTTGTTTGAATTGGTTACTAAGTTTTTAGCAAAAACTACAAATTTTATTTTTATATCAGCTGATTTTTCATCTTGCATAATACTAATACTAGAATTAATATCCCCTAAATAAGTATCTATTTCTGTATTTACTTCTAATTCTGTTTTATTTTTAGTATTTATCTTAAATAGTAAATGAGTTAGCAATGCCGCATAATTTAATTCTTCTCTACTAAGATTAGTAATATCAAAAATAAACTTAGAATAAACTATATTTGAAGTCTTAATGTCGTAATGTGCATATTTAATAGCATTAACTTCATTAAAAAATGTAGGCTTAAATGGATTTTTTATAGTTACAGATTTAGCATCAACACTCTTTATTTTGTCGAGAGCTTCTTTGTCGTCTTCTGTATTTTGCCACTTAACTAAGGATTTTGTATCAGAAATAATTTTACTAATAGCTTCTTCTGATAGAGAATTTTTATAAGCTTTTAATGATTGTTCTTCTTCTTTATTATTAGTTGCTAATATTTTTATAATAGATTTTTTATTGTTTTCTAATAAAAATTTATTGGCTATGTATTCATATTTTTCATCTTGTAAATTTTTTTCTAAGAATTTTATTGTTTTATCATAATCAAATAGTTCCAAAGGGTCATTACCATACAACCAATTTTTCAAGGCTCTTATAGCGTAGCTTACCCCTTTTGGAGAACTGGTTTTATTGACTTCTTCTTTTATTGTAAAGATATTTTTATTTATGATAGATTGAATTTGTTCTTTATTAAATTTATTTTTTAATTCTTTTTGTAAAGCGTCTTTGTATAAAAATTCTATCTTACCTACATATTCATCTTTTACATTTTTAAAAATAATAGAATATGCTACTTCTGCCTTATCTCTTTGCATATATCCATATAAATCTTCACATATTCCTTTATCAATAAAATATTTTCTAAAATTTGTATTATTGTTTCCTAGTAATATTTCATCTATTACATTTATACTATTTATTAAATTATTTTCTAAATTAGACCCTATTAAAAAGTTTATAGTAACATAATTTTTATCTTTTGGATATTCAGTATAATAAGTTTTTTCTACTGGTTTTTCAATAAAGTTTTTTTGTTCATTAATCAAATAATTACTATAATCTTTAAATTCGTAATTAGCTAAGTATAAGTCTATTTTTTCTAAATAATCTTCAATGTTTAAATTTCCATATAAGAAAATGTATGAATTACTTGGGTGATAACAATATTTATATGTATTTATAAATTCTTCTTGTGTTAGTTCAACAATTTTTTCTGGTTTACCTCCATAAGAATATTTATAAGGAGTATCACTATATAATTGTTCTGTAATGTGCATATCAATTATTTCATCAACAGAAGAATATGCGCCTTTCATTTCATTATAAACTACACCTTTAAATTCAAGTTTATCATCCTTGTTTTCTAAGTGATAATGCCATCCCTCTTGTTTTAAAATTTTGTCATTTTCTAATAATTGAGGGTTAAATACAGCATCCAGATAAATATCCATGAGTATTTTCAAATCTTCATCATTTTTTGAAGATACGGGGTACATTGTTTTATCAGCGAAGGTCATTGCATTTATGAATGTATTAAAAGAACCCTTTATAAGTTCTACAAAAGGTTCTTTAACGGGATATTTTTTTGAACCACAAAGTACAGAATGTTCTAAAATATGAAATATACCATTATCACTATTTGGTATAGTTTTAAATGTAATGCTAAAAGATTTATTTTCATCATTATTATTGAAAAATATTAATCTTGCTTTTGTTTTTTTATGTTCATAGACAAACGCAGTAGTGTCTATATCTTTTAAATATTTTTTTTTAATTAAATTGAATTTCATAATATTTTGCTAGTGATTACATTGTTAATAAAGTTAAAACATCATAGTCTTTTAATTTGTCAAAACCGTTTAGACCGTCTAACTCTATTAAAAAGGCAATTCCTACTACAATTCCTCCTAATTTTTCTACTAATTTAATAGTTGCCTCTATTGTCCCACCAGTGGCCAACAAATCATCTGTAATTAAAACTCTTTGCCCTGGTTTAATTGCATCTTTATGCATAGTAAGTGTGTTGCTTCCATACTCTAAATCATATTCATAGCTGATTACTTCTCTAGGTAATTTATTTGGTTTTCTTACTGGTATAAATCCTATACCAAGAGCATAAGCTACAGGGCAACCAATAATAAATCCTCTAGCTTCTGGGCCTACAATAACATCAACTTTTTTTTCTCTGGCATATTCTACAATTTTATCCGTTGCATATTTATAGGCTTCTCCGTCTGCCATAAGAGTTGTAATATCTTTAAAACTAATCCCTTCCTTTGGCCAGTTTTCTACTATTGATATATATTTTTCTAAGTTCATTTGTCCTTCTCCTAATATAAAACTTATGATTTTAACTATTAAATTATACTATATTAATAAATAAATGGCAAAATAATTTTTAAAATCTTATTTTATTATTTAATTTTACATAAAATAATTATTTATTGTTGATATATCTTCTTCTAATAATAATTTTTCTATTTCAAATCTTTCTATCATTGCATTATATGTTTTAGAAATTTTTAAATCTACATCTGTATTATCAGATAGTAAATAAATTATATTTTTATCTAATTTTATTAGATTTAGTTCTATAAAAATTTGTATCATAATTTTTAAACTAGCAATATTGGTTTCTAATAAGTTTATCATTTTGCTAATACTTTCTTTAGTATTTAGATTAAGAGTTTTAATTTTTAAAATTATATTGTAAAATTTTATTAATTTTTCCTTATCTATTCTATATTTTTTATATTTAGCTTCTCCTTCTAAGCAACATATATTTACTTTTTTCGGATTTAAATTTAATAAATCAAAAATAAATTGTTTATTGTTGGGTAGTTCAAGTATATTTATAATATCAAAATTTTGATTTATTTTATGTAAATCTTTGTATAGATAGTAATTATTAATCGTATCATTATAATTTCTAGAAATTTTCAATTCATTTTTTGGAAAAGAATTAAAGTCTAAATTATTATTTGTTAAATTTCTAAAAATATAATCTTTTTTCTCAATATCTATTAAATTTATTTGTAATTTTGTTCTTCCGTTAAAATAATTTTTATTCAAATTAAACATAATATTAATTATGTCGCCTGAATTTATTTCTTTAAAAATTTCATTATCTTTAAAACTTATACATTCAATTTTATTATTATTATTACCAATTAATAGTTTTAAATACTGATTATTAGCTCCAAATTCAATTTTCTCTAAAACATTGATATTTTCAACCACAATTACTGGTTTTTCAAAATTCATTCCAAAAGGTTTAAATTTATCTAATTCATTTATTAATTGATAACTAATATTATTATAGTCTATTTTTAAATCAACATTTTTTTCTAATTTAAAGTCAAAATTACTTAAATAATTATTGTATTCTTCGTTTAGTGACTTATCTATTTCATCTATAAATTCTACTGATGTTGAAAAGCCTGCTGCCATGCTATGTCCGCCGAATGCAGTAAACATTGTGTTTATTTTGTTCATAGCCTCATATATATTAAAGTTATAGATACTTCTAGCAGACCCCTTTAATTTATTATTATCTCTATTCATAACTAAAACAGGTTTTTTATATTTTTCTGAAATATTTGACGCTACTATCCCCAAAACACCTTCGTGATAACCTTCTTCATAGATAACAAGTAGATTTCTTTTATCATTTTTTATTTTTTTATTAATATCATTTACAATATCTTCTGTAATTTTTTTTCTTTCTATATTGAAGCTATCAACTTTTTTAGCTAATTCATAAGCTGTATTATTATCATCAGTTGATAATAGTAGTAAACCGTCTCTAGCACTAGAAATTCTACCTATAGAATTTAATCTAGGTGCTATAATAAAAGATATAGTATCTTCATCAATGTTTCCATAATGATTAGAAATATCCAATAAAAATTTTAGTCCTATTCTTGTATCTTCATTTAGTAGATTTAAGCCTTGTTTTACAAAAAATCTATTTTCTGAAACTATTGGAACTAAATCAGCAACAGTGCCTATGGCTACTAAGTCTAAGAGAAAATCCGGATATATGTCTAAAAGTGCATGAGCTAACTTAAAAGCAACTCCTACACCTGCTAATTTGCCAAATGGATAATTAAAGTCTGGATGTTCTGGATGAATTATAGCGTAAGCGTTGGGAAGCCTATCTTGTATCTTATGGTGGTCTGTAATAATAACATCACAACCAATAGAATTAGCATAATCAACTTCTTCAATACCAGCTATTCCATTATCTACAGTTATTATAAGGCTAATTCCAGATTCTATAATATTTTTAAATGCTTCTTTATTAGGACCATATCCCTCTGTAAATCTATTGGGTATGTATGACGAAGCATTAGCTCCCAAAGATAATAAAGTTTCTAATAAAAGTACAGTAGAAGTTATACCATCTGCATCATAATCGCCATAAACTAAAATTTTTTCTTCATTTTCAATAGCTTTGTGTATTCTTTCAACTGCGATTTGCATATCACTCATTAAAAATGGGTCAAAGCCCTCATCGTAGTCGCCAATTAAGTATTCTTTAATTTGATTTACTTTTTTTATATTTCTTGCTAAAAGAAATTTAGCTTGCATATCCGTTAAATTATAAGTATTTTTTAAATTTTTTATTTCTTCTTCAGAATAACTTGGGCTTACCCAATTAAATTTCAAACCCATTATCAAAGTCCTCATCTATTATATTTTTTCTTCTAATTCTTCTTTTTTGAAAAGTAATTTTTCTGTTCTTTCTAGCTTTTGTTTTAATTTTGAATATTTATTTTTCCAATAAATATGAGATGAAATTATACCGAGAAATGTTAAAATAAAAAATAGTATTGTTAGGGGAATTTTTACTGTAAAGAAAATAAAAGTGATAGAAACAGGGTTATAATTCATAATTAAAAAAGTTAAGAACGCTACGATAAAAACTACTATAAAAAATAATTTATAGGGTATTTTATTTTTTTTATTTATCATATCCACTATCCTTTCATAATATTTATAAAGTCTTCTTCAGTAAGTATTTTTATATTTAATTCATTAGCTTTTTCTAATTTTGAACCAGTTTTTTCACCACAAATTAAATAATCTGTTTTTGATGTAACAGAACTAGTAACTTTGGCTCCGAAATTTTCTAAGTATGATTTTGATTCGTTTCTTGTTAATTTTGTAAGTTTTCCAGTAAGAACTACTACTTTATTTGTAAAAATATTTTCTTTTTTATCCTGATGTAAATGTGTAGGATTTATACCAATTTCAATCAAATTATCTATTAAATCTGTATTTTTTTTATAACTTAAAAATTCTATGACTGATAAAGCAGTTATATGACCTATATCTTCTAATTCTATTAATTCTTCTAATTTTGCTTCTTTTAAATTTGTTAAATTTTCGTATTTTTTTGCTATTATATTAGCTGCTTTTTTTCCAACGTTTAAAATTCCTAAAGCATAAATAACTTTATCTAAAGAAGATATTTTTGAATTTTCAATAGAATTTAAAAGATTTGTAGCGGATTTTTCTCCCATTCTATCCATATTTAATAAATTTTCTTTATTTAGACTATATAAGTCTATAATGCCAGATATTATTTTATTTTCATATAGAGAAATTATTTGTTTATCTCCTAAACCTTCAATATTCAAAGCATCTCTACTCGCAAAATGAATAATTTTTTTAATAGTTTGTTCCTTGCAGTCAAAATTTTCGCATTTAACAAAAGGATTTTCTTTTTCCCATATTAATTTTGAATTACATGAAGGACAATAGTCAGGAAATTTATAGGGTTTGCTGTTAGGGAGACGAAGTTCCTTTATAACTTTGGTGATTTTAGGTATAATTTCTCCTGCTTTTTTAACAACAACAGTATCTCCTATACAAATTTCTAATTCTTCGATTACATCTTTATTATGTAAAGTAGCTTTTGAAACTGTTGACCCCGATATAGTTAGAGGTTCTAATATTGCAACCGGTGTAACTACTCCAGTTCTACCTACACTTAATTCTATATCTAATAATTTAGTAGCTAATTCTTCTTCTGGAAATTTAAAAGAAGTAGCCCACTTAGGACTTTTTTGTGTATAGCCTAGTTTTTCTTGATAAGAAACATCATTTACTTTTATAACTATACCATCTATATCGTAAGGCAGATTAGCCTTGTTTTTATCCCAATATTCGATATATTCAATTACTTCATTAATATTGTTACAAATTTTATAATTTTCATTTACTGGTAAGCCATATTTTTTAGAATTTATCAAGTTATCTTCTTGAGTACTTTCATTAGAATTAACCATACTATAAATAAATGCTGATAATTTTCTTTGTGCCGTAATTTTTGAATCTAGCTGTCTAATAGAACCAGAAGCTGCATTTCTAGGATTGGCAAAGACTGGTTCCTTATTTTCCAATCTTTTTTTGTTTAAAATTTCAAAAGATTTTCTTGGTAGATATACCTCTCCTCTTACCTCTATATCAACTTTTGAATTTAATTCTTTAGGAATTGAAAATATTGTCTTTATATTTTCTGTAACATCTTCTCCTATTGTACCATCACCTCTAGTTGCTGCAGAAACTAAATCTCCATTTTTATAAGTAATTGAAACTGCTAAACCGTCTATTTTTAATTCACAAATATAGGTTAAATATTTTATATTTAATGTACTTTTTATTCTATTATCAAAATCTTTAAGTTCTTCTTTAGAAAAAGTATTTGATAAACTCAACATAGGAGTAGTATGTCTAACTTTTGAAAATTCACTTAGTGTAACATCGCCCACCCTTTGAGTTGGAGAATTTTTTAATATTAATTCAGGAAAATCCTCTTCTAATTTTTCTAATTTTTTGTAAAGTAAATCATACTGAGTATCAGTTATTTCTGATATATCTTCTACATAATATTTATATGAATATTTATTTAATAGGTCTACTAAGTTGTAGATTTCTTGTTTTATCTCATTACTACTCATTATTTACTCCTTAATTAAATTTGCATATTCAAGTAATAAAGTTTTTTCTCCATATTCTTCAAATTTTATAATTATGCTATCTTCTATAATATTTTTTACAATTCCTTTTCCAAATTTTTTATGAGATACTTTATCATATATATTAAAATTATATGCTTTTGATAATTTTTTTTCTTTTATTTTCGGACTGTATTTACTTATGTATGTAATATTATTATTATCAGAATTTATTTTATTTAAACTTGATAATTGCAGACTTCTTTCTTCTAATAATAGATCTTCGGGTATTTCTTTTATAAATCTTGATATTTCATTAAATTTTGTATTTCCAAATTGCATACGACGATTTGCATTAGATAGGTATAAATTATTTTTAGCCCTAGTTATAGCTACATAAGCTAGTCTTCTTTCTTCTTCCATTTTATTTTGTTCATCAGTTAAGTCATCACTATTCATAACAGATGGGAAAATATTTTCTTCAAGTGCTACTATAAATACTGTATCGTATTCTAGTCCTTTTGAAGCGTGTATAGTAGATAAGGTAACAGCATTATCTAAATTTTCGTCATCAGAATCAGAGGCTAAAGACATTTCTGTTATATAATCCATAATATTGTTATTTATTTCTGAGTATTCCTTAGCAGATGTAACTAATTCTGAAATATTTTCCATTCTACTTTCAGAATACTCATCTTTAGAATTTTTAAGCATTTCTTCATAACCACTATCAACATAAATACCCATTATTATTTGGTCAATAGAAAAATTATCACCATCAGAATATTTTTCAAATGTATTATACAAGGATTGTAAGTCTTTAACAGATTTTTTAGATAAGCCTACTTTTTCTATATTAGCCAAAGTATTATACATAGTAGTGTTATTAATTGCCATATAATTTTCTATTTTTTCTAAAGCACCTTGGCCTATTCCTCTTCTAGGAACATTAATAATTCTTCTCAAGCTTAATTCATCATTATTATTTACAAGAACATTAATATAAGATAGTAAATCTTTTACTTCCTGTCTTTGTAAGAATTTTAACGAACCTATAATTTTATATGGTATAGAGTTAGTAAGTAATAAATTTTCCAAAGTTCTTGATAAGTAGTTTGCCCTATATAAAATAGCTATATCTTTATATTCTTTACCTGTTTTTACTAATGATTTAATTTTTCTTGATATATTTTCAGCTTCATCTAAATCATTAAAGGCATGATATAAATTAATTTTTGAGCCACCCTTATTTTCAGACCATAAATTTTTATCTTTTCTATCTACATTATTTTTAATTACTGAATTAGCAGCTGTTAAAATAATAGAATTTGACCTATAATTTTGGTCTAAAAATACAACTTCTACATTTTTAAAGTCTTTTTCAAAGTTCTTTATATTATCTATACACGCACCTCTCCAAGAATAGATACTTTGGTCATCATCACCCACTATACAAATATTATTATGTAAAGCTGCTAGCATGGTAATTAATTTATACTGAATTAAATTAGTATCTTGATATTCGTCTACATGGATATACTTAAATTTATTTTGATATATTGCTAATATTTCTGGATATTTTTCAAATAATTCTATTACTTTTATAAGTAAATCATCAAAATCAAGAACAGCATTTTTTTTTAGATATTTTTCATATTCAGAATAAACTTCAGCTACTACTTTCATGAAACCAAATCTTGAAGCTTCTGCTACATCTTTTGCTTTTTTATATTCATTTTTTGAATTTGATATAATCTTTAATATAGATTTTGGTTCATAGTCATTTTCTGAATAATTAAGATTTTTTAATATATTTTTTATTATTGACTTTTGTTCACTGGAATCTAATATAGTAAAATTTTTATTATAACCTAAATTTTCAATATGTTCTCTTAAAATTCTAACACACATAGAGTGGAAAGTATTTATCCAAATATATTTAGAAGTTTCGCCTACTATATTATAAATACGTTCTTTCATTTCTTTTGCAGCTTTATTAGTGAATGTTATGGCTAATATATTATTTTCGTATACTTTTTTCTCGTATATTAAATAAGCTATTCTTTGGGTAATAACTCTTGTTTTACCACTACCAGCACCTGCAATTATCATTAAAGGTCCTTCTGTCGTCAATATTGCCTTTTTTTGATTTTCATTCATATTTTCGATAAGTTTAGTCATAAAATTCTCCTAAAAGTTAGTTGTTCTTTAATATTTTATCATAAATAAGATTTTTTTGCTTCATAGCACTTTTGAAAAAAAAATAAAACTCAAATTAATGAGTTTTATTTTTTATAGAAACATATATATACTGGCTATAAATCCACTTGCTAATATTGAAAATATCATAAGCCAAATAACTAATTTAAATATTTTTTTATTCATTATTTTCTAAAATTTCTTCTCCTGATTGAGTATTTTTTTCTTCGTGATTACTTCCGTTTAAGAAAACTTGTCTTATTTTTGCATATATTTCATCATACAATTCTTTATTTTCTTTTAATACTTTTTTAGATGCTTCTCTACCTTGTCCAAGTTTTTCACCTTGATAAGAGTACCATGAACCTGCTTTTTTTATAATATCATATTCAGCAGCTATATCAAGAGTTTCACCAACAGGGGAAATTCCTTCTCCGTACATTATATCTACTTCTGCTAGCTTAAATGGAGGAGCAACTTTATTTTTTAAAATTTTAATTTTAGTTCTATTACCTAAGACGTCTGAACCTTCTTTTATTTGGTCGCCTTTTCTTACTTCCATTCTTATAGTAGAGTAAAATTTAAGGGCTCTACCTCCTGTTGTAACTTCAGGATTTCCATATATTACTCCTACTTTTTCTCTAAGTTGATTTATAAAAATTGCTATAACATTTGATTTGTTTATAATACTTGTTAATTTTCTTAGTGCTTGAGACATCAGTCTAGCTTGTAAACCTATATGTGCATCACCAATTTCTCCTTCAATCTCAGTTCTTGGTACTAGAGCTGCAACAGAGTCAATTACTACTATGTCAATAGCTCCTGATTGAACAAGTTTTTCTGTTATATCAAGAGCTTGCTCTCCTGAGTCTGGTTGTGATAAGAAAAATCTTCCTTTAGTAAAATTAACTCCTAGTGCTTTTGCATATTCAGGGTCTAAAGCATTCTCTGCATCAATAAAGGCTGCAACTCCTCCTTGTTTTTGAACTTCGGCTATGGCGTGTAAAGCTACAGTAGTTTTACCTGAAGACTCTGGGCCAAATATTTCAATAATTCTTCCTCTAGGGTAACCACCAATTCCTAAGGCTTTGTCTATTGCAAGAGAACCAGAAGAAACAGCTTCTACTTTAACAGAAGTGTTACCCTCTAAATCCATTATAGCGCCTTTACCATAATTTTTTTCAATTTCTTTGATAGCTCTAGCTAAAGCTTCTTCTCTACTTAAACTCTCTGAACTATCTTTTGTTTTTTTTTCTTTAACCATCAGTATTCTCCTTTTTAGTCACCAATAATATTTGTTAGTGTTCCTATACCGTCTATAGTTATTTTTATTTCATCACCTGTTTTTAAAAATTGCTGTGGTGTCATTGCAGAACCTATACCTGCTGGTGTCCCAGTAGCTATTATATCACCAGCTTCCAATGGGATAATTTTGCTTATCTCAGCTAATAAGTCATCAATTCTAAATAACATTTCTGATGTAGAAGCATTTTGTCTAATCTCTCCATTTACCTTAGTTACTATATTCATAGATTCTGGTGAACGAACTTCATCTTTTGTAACTAAATAAGGTCCCAATGCTGCAGATTTTTCCAAAGATTTTCCTAAGAAAAATTGACCGTGTTTATATTGCATATCGTGGGCAGTAATATCATTCATTATTGTATAACCAAAAACATAATCTAAGGCTAGAGGTTTTAATATATTTCTAGAATTTTTAGCAATAACAATAGCTAACTCTCCCTCATAGTCAAGTTGTTTAGTTAAATCTTTATGAGAGGGTATAACTTCATTATTTGCAGATATAGTTGTAGCAGCTTTTGTAAAAATAACAACATCTTTTGGAGTTTTGATATTTACATTTTTTATTTCTTTAATAAGAGATGGATAATTATGACCTACACAAAATATATTTTTAGGAGTACGTGTGATAGGTGCCCTCCATATAATATCATTAAGATTAATTTTATATTTTTCTGCATCTTCACGTTTTTCCACAATAGAAATAATATTTCTAACTTTTTCTATAAAATTAACTCCATAAACTTCTATTGCTTCTCGTAGAGTTGCAGGTATAAAATCATCTTTATCAAAATCTTTTAAAATTTCTATTAAATTCCAAGCCTTTTCTTCTCTTTTAACTTTTACACCATATAATTCAAGTTCCTTATGCTTAAAAGATAAAAATTTCATCTTTTACCTCCTTATAAAATCGTTTCATTTTAATAAATTATATCATATATATAGTATTAAGGCTATAAATAAATGAATAGTTGATAAAAAAAATCAACTATTCATTTATTATCCTATTGAACCTTCCATTTCGAAAGAAATTAATCTATTTAATTCAACTGCATATTCCATTGGTAATTCTTTTGTAAATGGTTCGATAAAGCCCATTACTATCATTTCTGTAGCTTGCGTTTCATCTAAGCCTCTACTCATTAAATAGAAAAGTTGTTCTTCTGAAACTTTTGAAACTTTTGCTTCATGTTCCAAAGAAACATTTGAATTTTTGATAATATTGTAAGGTATTGTATCTGATGTTGAAAATTCATCTAAAATTAAAGTATCACATTCTATATTTGAACGAGAACTCTCAGAATTTTTTCCAAAATTAATCCAACCTCTATAATTAACTTTTCCACCTTTTCTTGACATAGATTTAGAAACAACAGAAGATGATGTTCTAGGTGCTAAATGAATCATTTTACAACCAGCATCAAGAACTTGTCCTTCACTTGCTAGGGCAATAGAAAGTGTATTACCGCTAGCTCCCTCTCCTACAAGCACGCAAGCAGGATATTTCATTGTTAATTTAGAACCTAGATTTCCGTCAACCCATTCCATTGTTGCATTTTCCTCTACAATGGCTCTCTTAGTTACTAAGTTGTAAACATTAGTAGACCAATTTTGTATAGTTGTATATCTAAATCTTGCATTTTTTTTGACAAATATTTCTACAACTGCAGCATGTAAAGAACTTGCAGAATAAGTTGGAGCTGTACAGCCCTCTACATAATTTATAGATGAATTTTCATCTATTATTATTAAGGTACGTTCAAACTGCCCCATTTTTTCTGTATTAATTCTAAAATATGCTTGTAGTGGTGCTTCTATGGAAACATTAGGAGGGCAGTAAATAAAAGAACCTCCAGACCAAACAGCAGAATTTAAAGCAGAAAATTTATTATCATTTGATTCTACGCATTTTGAAAAATATTTTTTAAACAGTTCTTCATGATTTTTCAAAGCTGTATCTGTATCTTCAAATATAATACCTAATTCTTCAAATTTTTTGTGCATATTATGATAAACTACTTCTGATTCATATTGAGCAGAAACTCCTGCTAAATATTTTTGTTCTGCTTCTGGTATTCCTAATCTTTCAAAAGTTTTTTTAATCTCATTCGGTACTTCATCCCAGCTTCGCTCAGTTTTTTCTGAGGGTTTTACATAGTAGGTCATATCTTCAAAATCTATTTCTGATAAATCTCCACCCCATGTTGGCATAGGTAAACGATAAAATTCTTTTAGCGCGTTTAATCTATAATCTAACATCCACTTAGGTTCATTTTTCTTCTTAGATATTGTTTCTACTATTTCTTTTGTTAATCCTTTTTCTGTTTTAAAAATGGAAATATCAACATCAGAAAAACCATATTTATAATCGGTAAACATTGCTTCATTTTTATTCAAAATTATCACGCTCCTTATTTATTATTTTTTCTGAAATTTTCCAAGCAAGAGTAGCACATTTTACTCTTGCTGGTAATTTGGATATATTTTCTAATGAATTACTATCTTCTAATATATGATTATCATATTCTTTGCCCATTATCATATTTAAAAAATTATTTATTTTATTGTTAGCTTCATCTAATGTTGCACCCCTTAATTCATCTGTCAACATAGATGCAGAAGCTATCGAGATTGAACAGCCACTACCAACAAATTTAATATCTTTTATTGTGTAGTTTTCTATATTCATGTATATTGTAATTTTATCACCACATGAAGGGTTAAGCATTTCAAGTTTATAATCAGTATTCAACTCTCCCATATTATGAGGATATTTACTATGGTCTAAGATGACTTGTTTATAGATATCTTGCAAATTAAGAAAGCTCATTATTGAAAAACTCCTTTATTTCTTTTAAAGTCTGTATGAATATATCAATCTCACTAATTGTATTATAGAAATATAAGCTTGCTCTGACTACTGAAAAAGTGTTTAATCTATTTAATAATGGTTGTGTACACTGATGTCCTGCACGAACACATATTCCTTTTGTATCTAAAAATGAAGCTATGTCATGAGGGTGTATAGAATCTAAATTGAATGAAATAAGGGATACCCTATTATTTATATTCTTAGTTCCATATATTGTGATACCATCTATTTCAGATAAATTTTTATATAGATATTTAGTAAGTTCTTTTGTATATTTTTCAATATTGTCAATGCCTATTTTTTCAATATAGTCTATTGCAGCCATAAGCCCTACTGCTTGTTCTAAAAGTGGCGTACCCGCTTCATATTTATTTGGTATATCTGCCCAAGTTGAAGAAAAATCTTCTACTATACTAATCATTCCTCCACCAAATTTAGCTGGTGCTAAATTTTCTAAATGTTTTTTCTTACCGTATAAAACTCCTATACCAGTAGGAGCTAGCATTTTATGACCAGAAAAAACTAAAAAATCACATTTTATTTTTTGTACATCAACAGACAGATGAGGTACTGCTTGGGCTGCGTCAATAATATAAAATATATTTTTATCTTCTAATAAGTTACCAATTTTTTCTACTGGTGAAATGTTACCTAAGACGTTAGAAGCATAAGTTATTGAAACTATTTTAGTTTTTTCAGTCAATAATTTTTCCAGTTCTTCTACTTCAATTTCGTAATTTTCATTAACTTCTAAGATATTAAGTTTTGCACCTGTTCGGTTACACAATTCTTGCCATGGTATAAAATTAGCATGATGTTCTATTGAACTTATAATAATTTCATCATCACTAGCAATATTATTTTCTAACATTCTGGCTAAATTATTAATACTTTCTGTTGTGCCACTTGTATAAATAATTTCTTCTTGATACTTAGCATTAATAAATCTTCTAACTGTTTCTTTTGATTTATAATATAAATCTTCTGCTTCTGTCCCTAGTGTGTATACTGAACGATGAATATTAGAATTATAATTACTATAAAAATCTACTATTTTATCCACAACACACTTTGGTTTTTGTGTAGTGGCAGCATTATCAAAAAATATTATTTTATTTTCATTGATTTCTTTATTTAATATAGGAAATTCTTTTCTGATATTCTCTATATTCATTACTTACTCACCCGCTTTGTAATTTTTTTATCAATTAATTGTGTAGTTTTATTTTTAACTTTTTCTAAACTTAATTGTTCAATTACTGGTGATAGGAAACCATGAACAAGTAATCTGCTAGCTTCTTTTTCAGAAAGCCCCCTACTTTTCAGATAATATATTTGTTCTTCGTCAATCTTACCTAAAGATGCTCCATGCCCTGCTGCAACATCATTTTCATCAATTAATAGCATTGGATTTGCATCTGATTTTGCATTTTCTGATAATGATAACAATCTGGAACTTTGATAAGCATTTGAACCAGTAGCTCCTTTGACGATAAATCCTATTCCATTAAATACTACATGAGAAGAATCTAACAATACTCCATGTTGTAAAATGTCTCCGTTAGTATTAAGACCTTGATTTACCAACTCACTATTAAAGTAAAGTTTTTGATTGCCACTACCTAGAGTTACTATTTTAAGATTACTTTCTGCACCATCTCCTAAAATATTAGTCGTATTATCTTGGTAAACATCTGCACTATCCATAGCGGCAACATTCCAATTTAATGTAGCGTTTCTTCCTGTTTCACCGTTTCTTAATATTGTTCCTCTAGCATTTTCTTCAAAGTTTGTTATAGAAGTGTAGTTTATATTAGAATTTTCACCGACTAAAACTTCTGAAATTATATTGAATGCTTTTTTATTGTTTTTAGATATATAATTTTCAACAAAATTTAAGTTAGAATTATTTTTAATATTTATTGTAACGTGATTAAATAATGAATAATCATTTTCTGTTATAACATAATATTGAAGTGGTATATCTATTTCATTAGCAAATACTTCTACATAAATACCAGAATTTAGTAATAAATAGTGTAGAGATGTTAGTTTATCCTTGTTAGGTCTAGTTATCTGAGCAAAAATATTTTTGAAGTTTTTATTATCATTTATAGCTTCAAATATATTTTGAACTAATATTTTATTTTTATATACTTCTGGAATGTTTAAGTAAGCTAATTTATTATTTTTTTGAATAATAATTATACTTTCGTCATTAAAATCAATTTCTTCTGCATAGTCGTCTTTGTTAAAATTATTTTCTGTTTCGTTAAAGAAGTTATTAATATTAAAATCTAGTAATGACCACTCTTCTAAATTCATTGATTCTAATTTAGGAAAATTTAAAGAGTAATTTTCATACATAGCTTTTTTTCTAAGTAAATGATACCACTCTGCTTCTTTAGTATTGTCTGAAATATTTCTTAATGATTTGGTGCTAATTTTTAATTTGTTTTTATCCATTTTAGACCTCTTCTTTTAACCAGTCGTAACCTTCTTTTTCCAAGCGTAAAGCTAATTCAGGACCACCCGATTTAACAATTTTACCGTCCATTAAAACATGAACGAAATCAGGAATTATATAATCTAGTAATCTTTGATAATGAGTGATGATTAAGCAAGCAAAATTTTCTCCACGCATTTCGTTTACACCCTTAGATACAACTTTTAAAGCGTCAATATCCAAACCTGAATCTATTTCATCTAAAATAGCAAATTTAGGTTCTAACATCATCATTTGTAAAATTTCATTACGTTTTTTCTCTCCACCAGAAAAACCATCATTAACATAACGTTGTGACATGTTTAAATCCATATCCAAAAATTCCATTGTTTTATCTAATTTTTTGATATATTCCATAACTGGAATATTGTCTTCTCTGTGAACATTAATTGCAGATTTAATAAATTCTGAAGTAGGTACTCCAGGAATTTCTGAAGGGTATTGCATAGCTAAAAACAAACCAGCTTTTGCTCTTTCGTCAACTTCCATTTCAAGTATTTCTTCATTATCAAGTAAGACACTACCACCGTCAACTTCATACTTTGGATGTCCCATTATCGCAGAAGCTAGTGTTGATTTCCCAGCTCCATTAGGTCCCATGATTGCATGAATTTCTCCAGAATTAATTTTTAAATTCAAACCTTTTAAAATTTTCTTATTATGTATAGAAACTTCTAAATTTTTTATATCAAGTACAGACATGTATTTTCTCCTTTAGATTTTTTAACAGTATAAATTATAACAAAAGAAAATTTATATTCCTAATGTTTTGCACAAAAAATTATAAACACTACATAGTAAATAGGGTTTAATAAAAAAATATTTAGTGTGAATTTTTACACACTAAATATTACATTTTTATACTTTATTGATTTTTATTTTGATAATTCAAATGTATCTCTTGAAATCATTAATTCTTCATTTGTAGGAATAACGAAAGCTCTAACTTTAGAAGTAGGTTTTGTTATTTCAGCAATTTTTCCACGAACATTATTTGCTTCTTTATCAACTTCTATTCCTAAGAAAGATAATCCTTCTAATACTTCTTCACGAACCCAAGCAGCATTTTCGCCAACACCTGCAGTAAATACTATCACGTCTACTCCGTTCATAATTGCAGCATAAGAGCCAACATATTCTTTAATTCTACTTATATAAATATCAATTGCTTCAGCTGCATTAGCATTTGTATATCTAATATCTTCTACATCACGCAAGTCAGAAGATACTCCTGACAAACCTTTTAATCCAGATTCATTATTAAATACATGGATTATTTCTTTTAAATCTAAACCTGTTTTTAATGAAATATAAGGAATAGTAGCTGGGTCTATATCTCCAGTTCTAGTTCCCATAACTAAACCTGAAAGTGGTGTGAATCCCATTGATGTATCAAGTGATTTTCCTTCTTTAATTGCACAGATTGACGCACCATTTCCTATGTGGCATGAAATTGTTTTAAGTTCTTCTACTTTTTTATCAGTAACTTCTGCTACCATTTGAGCTATATATCTATGGCTAGTTCCGTGAGCTCCGTATTTACGAACGCCATATTTTTCATAATATTCTCTCGGTACTGCATACATATATGTTGATTTAGGCATTGATTGGTGGAATGCAGTGTCAAATGTTAAGACGTTTGGCACCCCGGGAAGCACTTTTTGAAATGCTTTTACTCCCATAATATTAGCTGGATTATGTAAAGGTGCTAAATCTTGTATTGAGTCTAATTGTTTTAAAACTTCATCTGTTACTAAAACTGAAGAGTCAAAAAATTCTCCACCATGAACTACACGGTGTCCAACACCCTCTATTTCTTCTACTTTCTCAACTATTTTCATTTCTGTCAATTTGTTGACTAATCTTTCTATTGCAAAGTTATGGTTCGGTATATCTAATTCGTCTTTAATTTTCTCTCCATTAAATTCGATAGTGAATATTCCATTTTCTATCCCTATTCTTTCTACAAGACCTTTTGCAATAACTTTTTCTTCTGGCATTTTAAATAATTGAAATTTTAAAGATGAACTTCCTGAATTAATAGCCAATATTTTTGTCATAATATAAAATATCTCCTTAAGTATAAAATATTTATTTTTCATTATCTCACTATTTTAAAATAAATTCAATAGTTTTCAAAAAAAATGTTAGCTTTTTTATTGCTATCGTATAAATATTATTCTTGGTTTTTAATTTTTAAAGCTAATTCCTTTTTTAATTCAGTTACTGTTGCTTTCGGTATTCCCAAAGCAATTAATTTGCTATCTTCAGATAATAATATTTCATTCAAACTAGAAAATTTTTCTAATAATAATTTTTTTCTAGTCTTTCCTATCCCCTTAATACTATCTAGTGGACTATTAAACATATTTTTTGTTCGTAAACTTCGATGATAAGTTATAGCAAATCTATGGACTTCATCTTGTATTCTTTTTAAAAATAGATAGTAATCTGAGTTTTTAGCAAGATTAATAACTTCAAAATCGTCAGTAATTATATATTCTGTAATGTGTCTATTATTTTTTACCAAACCTATAATTTTTATATCTAAATTTAATTTTTGATGAATAATTTCAACAGCAGCTACAACATGATTTTTACTGCCATCTACTATAATTAAATCTGGTTTTAAATTATTTTCATTATAGCATTTTAATAATACTTCTTTCATTGTAGCTACATCATCTATGTTTGAATTATTTATTCTAAATTTTCGATAACCGTATGTATTTTTTTTACCATTTACAAAATTAACTTTTACAGAAACAGCACTCTGCCCCATTATATTAGAATTATCAAAAGCATCTATATTATTTATGCTATTAACACCTATTTTTTGTGCTAATTCATCTAGTATTTGTAAATTTTGTTTCTCTTTTTCCTCTTCAATAATAATTTCATTTTTCAAATAAAATTCAGCATTGTTTTTTACTGTATCAATAATTTTTTTATTATTTCCTTTTTGAGGAGAAATTACTTTTACATCTAATAATTTTTCTAAAAAATCAGTATTATTAGTTTCTATATAGAGTTCTTTAGGTTTTTTATTAAAACTATAATATTGATTTAGATAAGAAGATAATATTTCTTCTGGATTATCATATAAATCAAAATATTCAATTTTCCTTTCAATAATTCCACCAAATCTTGCCAGAAAAATTTGAATACAAATATAATTATCATCATAGAAATAACCTATGTAATCTCTGTCTATATGTGTATTAGAAGCTATAGTTTGTTTTTCTAGCGATACATTAATTGATTTTATATACTCATGTGTTTTGGCTGCCAATTCAAATTCTAAATTATTAACATAAGTATTCATTTTTTCATTTAAAATATCTAAAACTTTTCTTGTATCTCCATTTAAAAATATTTTAATATTATTTATATTTTCTTTATAGTCATTCTTAGTTAAATTTTTAGCACATGGGCCTAAGCATTCACGAATTTGATAATACATGCAGGGTCTTTTTTCTACCGGATTGCATTTTCTTAAGGGGTATATTTTATCAATAATTTCTTTTAAATTATTAGCATATCTTATATTCACATAGGGTCCAAAATAAATATTTTTTGAATTTTTTTTGTATTTTCTTGTCAACATTATTCTAGGATGACTTTCATTAGTTATAACTAAGTAGGGATAAGACTTATCATCTTTAAGTTTTATATTGTAGTAAGGTTTATGTTTTTTTATTAAATTATTTTCTAAAATTAAAGCCTCTTTTTCAGAATTAACTATGATAAATTCCATATCATTTATCTTATTAATAAGAAGTTGAGTTTTTTTGTTATGAGTTCCATTAAAATAACTTCTAACTCTATTTTTTAAATTTTTTGCCTTTCCTACATATATTATATTATCCAAATCATCTTTGTAGATGTAGCAACCAGGTTTATCTGGTAATAATTCTAATTTTTTATTAATTATTTCATTCATATTATGTCCTTATAAAAAAGATAAAGTTAATAATTAACTTTATCTTTTTTTACTTATTTTTTATCTAGCAACTGTAACCGAAATTGATGACCCTTTTTTAATTGTTCCATTTTTAGGGCTTTGAGAAATAACTGTACCAGAAGGAATATTTGATTCTTGATAAGTTATTTTTAATATTAAATCATTTTTTTCAGCCCAAGTTTTCAAACTTTCTACATCTTTTTCAACAAAGTTAGTTACTGTTACATTAGATGTTGCTGGATTTTCTCCCTTAGATACTACTACAGAAATTTCATCACCTTTTTTTAATTTTGAATTTTCAGACTGTGATTGGCTAATAATAGTATTTTCTTTATATTCAGAGCTATATTCATTGGCGGATACTCTAATTTTTACTCCTAATTTTTCTGCTAGAGAATATGTTTCATTCAAAGTTTTACCGATAAAATTAGGTATCAGTATTTCTTTAGCACCAGTTGAAATTTTTATAACTAATGATGTATCTTTTGGATTAACTTTTTTACCAGAATCTATACTCTGATACATTACTTTGCCTTCTTCATATTCGTCAGAATTTGCTTTTTCATAAGTAACATTTTTAAATCCTAATTTTTCTATTGCATTTCTAACTTGTAATTCTGTCATTCCTAAATAATTTGGCATATCTATTGTATTTTTACCTGAAGATACTTTTAAATTGATGACACTACCCTTTGCAACTTTTTTTCCATTTGAAGGGTCGCTACTTATTACAGTATTTTCTTTTACATTATCATTAGCAACTTCAGTAATTTCTCCAACGACTAATTCTGCCTTTAATATTTGACTTTTTGCTTCTTCTAGAGTCAAGTTTTTAAGGTCGGGAACAGATACCCTAGATACATTCATATAATAATTATATGAATATGCTGTTATGCCTATTGCTGAAATTATTAAAAATATTGCAATAAAAATTTTTAATATAGATGATTTCTTTTTCTTTTCTAGTTCATCTTCATTTTTTATATAAACTTTTTTATAAGCATTATTTTTTTCTTTAGGTTCATTATAATTATTATAAAACTCAGAATTAGAATAAGTTTGAATAACTGTTCTTTCGTAATTATCATCATTTTTATTATTTAGTGCTGAAAACCCAGTGTATAAAGTTTCGTTTAATCTTTCGTAGTTTAAACAAGTTTTTAAGTCTTCGGATAATTCTTTTGAACTAATATATCTTTCGTTTGGATTTTTCATAGTAGCTTTAATGATAATATTTTTAACGCTCTTAGGTATATCACTTCTATATTTATCAATATTAGGTATATCTTCTTGCAAATGTTTTAAGGCAATAGCAACAGCGGATTCCCCCTTAAAAGGAATTTTTCCTGTAAGTAGTTCAAACATTAAAATTCCAAGTGAGTATATATCGCTTTGTGCAGTGGCTACATTTCCTCTTGCTTGTTCAGGAGATAAGTAATAAACAGTACCTAACATTTGATTTGTTTGCGTCAGAGTTGTATCTCCATATGCTCTTGATATTCCAAAATCAGTTATTTTACAAGTTAAATTTTTATCCATTAAAATATTTTGTGGTTTTATATCCCTATGGATAATTCCGTTTTTGTGGGCGTGAGATAAACCTTCTGCTATTTGTTTCATTATATGTATAGCAGTATCTAAAGGAATATTAGGATTTTTAATCATATAATCTTTTAGTGTCATTCCTTCTACATATTCTAAAATTAAATAATAAAAATTATCCTCATTTTCTACATCATATATAGAAACTATATTATTATGATATAAAGTAGTTACAGCATTTGCTTCCCTATTAAATCTTTTAATAGCTTCTTCATCATTAGAATCAATTTTAAATGTTTTTACAGCAACTTTTCTATTTAAAATTGTATCCTCTGCAAGCCAAACTGTTGCCATTCCTCCTGTACCTAAGTGAGAAATAATTTTATATCTGTTGCATATTGTATTATTTATCATCATTATCTCCTCTCAATACTTTAAATACAGAAATAGATATATTATCAATTCCTCCCTTATTATTTGCTTCGCTAATAAGGTTATTTACTGCTACTGATAAATCATCATTCATTAATATATCTGTAATTTCTTCTTCTGTAAGCATAGTTGTCAAGCCGTCCGAACAACTAAGTATATAATCAAATTTTAATTCTTCTTCTCTTATGTGTATATTTATATTTTCTGATATACCAATAGCTTGTGTAAGTGCGTGTCTCTTTGGGTGAACTTTAGCTTCTTCTTCAGTAATGACACCAGCTTCTAATAATACACCAACAAAAGAATCATCTTTACTTAACATTTCTGTAATTCTATTATTATTTATTCCAAAAGCTAAACTATCTCCCACATTAGCAACAAGGATTTGTTCTTCGAAAACTACTGTAACTAACAAAGTTGTTGCCATTTTTTTATTTGTTTCTGCTGATTTTTTTATAATATCCAAATTAAGTAATTTAATATTATCAATAACCCAATTTTTCATTGTGTCATAGTGATCAAATTTAGTTTTTTTCCACTTTTTAGAGAAATTATTAACTATATAATCACTAGAAAATGCAGAATCTTTATGACTACTGACTCCATCACAAATAATACTTATAATGTTGCCCTGTTTATTTTTTACAACATTAATAGCATCTTCATTTTTTTTCTTTTTTAAGCCCTTATTATAACTATACGAATATACTACTGGCATCTGGAATTCCTCCCTTAACCTCGTCTTTTCTTTCTTTTGCTCTTAATTGACCACAGGCTGCATCTATATCATCACCCTGTGTTCTTCTTATTGTAACATTTACTTTATTTCTTTTTAATATTTTTTCAAAATTAAAAATATCCGATTTGCTAGTTCTGACATAATTTCTTTCTGGAACATAATTGATAGGAATTAAATTAACATGACAGTTTAAATCTTTTATTATTTCTGCTAATTTTTCTGCATGTTTTGCTTGGTCATTGACCAAGCCCATCAAACCATATTCAAAGGTTATACGACGGTTAGTAATTTTTTGATAATACTTTAATGATGCCATTAATTTATTTATATTATAGGCTCTATTAACAGGCATTATTCTACTTCTTAATTCATTTGTAGGTGCGTGTAGGGAAACTGCAAAATTAATTTGAATATTCTCATTAGCAAAATCATAAATCTTAGGTACTATTCCAGATGTAGAAACTGTAATATGCCTAGCTCCAATATTAAATGACTCATCACTATTTACTATTCTAATAAAATCCATCATTTCATCATAATTTTCAAAAGGTTCACCTATACCCATTATAACTATACTAGAAATACGTTCTCCTACCTTGTCTAACTCTTGCTGAACTTTTAAAACTTGAGTAACAATCTCACCTGCTTCAAGATTTCTTTTAAGCCCTCCCAAAGTTGAGGCACAGAATGTACAACCTATTCTACAACCAACCTGAGTAGTAACACATAAGGAATTACCATATTTATTTCTCATAAGGACGCTTTCTATTGTGTATTTGTCCTGTAATTCAAATAAAAATTTAATAGTTCCGTCTTTTGATTCTTGCTTTATAAGAGTTTTTAGTGTAGTTATATCAAATTCACTATCTAATTTTTCTTGTAATGATTTTGGTATATTTCTCATTTCAAAAAAACTATTTATTCTTTTTTTATAAAGCCAATCATATATTTGTTTAGCCCTAAATTTCTTCTCTCCAATAGATACTAAATATTTTTCCAATTGCTCTAATTTTAGAGAATAGATAGACATTTTTTCAAAATCTTTTAGCCATCTACTTTTTTTATAATTTTTTAATTCAGTAATTAACATTAATCCCCCAACTTCCTCATTTTACATATAAAAAATCCATCACAATTATACTCATCTGGTAAAATAGAAATCATTCCTGTTTTGTACTCTTTTACAATACTATCCGTAGTAATTTTTTCTAATTTAAAATTTTTATTTTTTTCTAAAAATTTATCTATATTGTATTCATTTTCTCTCTTGTCTATTGCACATGTAGAATAAATAATTATTCCATTTTTTTTTAGATATTTTATACTATTTTCCAGTATTTTAAGCTGTAATTGCGATATATCATTTATATAGTTATCATTTATTTTATATTTTATTTCTGGTTTATTTTTTATAACACCAATTCCAGAACAAGGTACATCACATATTATTATATCAAACTTTTCTTTAAATTGAGAATTATATATTGTAGCGTCTTGTTCTAGTATTTTTATATTATTTATGCCTAGTTTTTTTACATTATCTTCAATTAATTTTAGTTTATGTATATATTTATCACATGAAATTAAATTAGAATTAAAATATTCAGTAGCTACATGAAGACTTTTTCCCCCAGGGGCAGCACAAACATCTAAAATATTATAATTTTTACTTTTATCTTCATTGATTGTGTGTGCTACAAGGGCACTAGCTTCATCTTGAATAATATATTCACCTGCTAAAAATTTTTCATCATTCATTGTTAATTTATCAACTACAAGGCAGTCTGTTGAAATTTTACTTCGCTTAACTTCTATTTTTTTACTAGAAAAATATTTTATCACTTCTTCAATATTTGTTTTTCTTTTATTAATTCTTATACTATTCTTAGTTTTATAAATGAAAGATTTTATTATGCTTTGTCCTTTTTCTAAACCGTATTGTTTGGTCAAAATATCATATAATTCTTTTGGACATGAATTTTCTATACAAAATTTTTCTTCTTCGTTTTCAAATTGCAAGTTATCTTCAGAAAAATTTTGAGCAATATTTCTTAAAATTCCATTTACAAATTTGCTAGTATAAGTACCACCAATTTTTTTTGATATATTTACAATTTCATTTACTATGGCAAAATTTGGAGTTTTATCCATAAATATTAGTTGATATATAGCCATTAGTAATAAAACTTTAATTTTTGATTTTATTCGAGTTTTAGAGTATTTATTTAATATGTATTCTAAATAAATTTTATTTTTTATTGTTCCATAGACTACTTCCGTAATATATCTTTTATCCTTATTTTCTAATGAGTATTTTGAAAAAAATTTATTTAAACTTATATTACTGTATGCGTCATTTAAGATAATTTCATATAAGACTTCATAGGCTGATTCTCTGGAAGATTTTTTATTCATTCAAATCACCAAGTCTTATTCCCAAATAATCTTTTTTATTTGATAAGAAAGATTTAATATCCACTCTTTTTTTACCCGACATTTGAACTTCTAATAATTTTAATACAGTATTATCTCCACATTTTATGAATAATGCGTTATTTTCTTGTTTTATTATAGTTCCAACAGATTTGTCGTTATTTTCAATATCAAAAACTTCTTGTGCCTTCCAAATTTTAAATATATCTTTATCTAAATAAGTAAAAGCGCCAGGTGCTGGGTCAAAAGCTCGAATTTTATTGAAGATAGTTCTAGCATTTTCATTCCAATTTATTTGTTCATCTTTGCGACTGATATTAGGGGCAAAAGTTGCTTGACTATGGTCTTGTTTTACTGGATTTATATTTTTTGAAAAAATATTTGGTAATGTTTCTTTTAATAAGTCTCTTCCAAGTAATGACATTTTATCATGAACACTTTGGTAGTTGTCGCTATCTAATATAGGAAAAGATGCTTTAGAAATCATATCACCAGAATCTAAACTTTTCTCCATATACATTATTGTAACTCCAGTTTCTTTAAAATCTTTTAAAATAGAATATTGTATAGGAGCGCCGCCTCTAAGTTCTGGAAGTAAAGAACCATGAACATTGACACACTTATATTCAGGTAAATTTAAAATTTTTTCTGGTATTAATTGTCCATAGGCAGCGGTTATTATAATATCTGGATTTAAAAGTTTTAATTCATTAAATACTTCTTCATCATGGCTAATATTAATAGGTTGTAAAACTTTTATATTATGTTCTTCTGCTAATACTTTTACAGGAGAAGGAGTTAATATTTTTTTTCTTCCTATTTTTTTATCTGGTTGTGTTATTACTAAATTGACACCAAAATCATTTATCAACATTTTCAGTATTGGAACTGAAAAATTAGGTGTTCCCATAAATACTATTTTTTTATTTTTCATTACAAATATTCTCCTAAAATTTAATCATAACAATTATACTATGCTATTAAAAAAAAATCAAAAAATGCTCTTATAAAAAGAAAAATACCAAATTCATTTTAAAATTTGGTATTTTATATTTATTTACAATTTAATTATATCTCTGGCTATCTTATCCAAAATTAACTCAATATCTTTTTTATCGAGATTTTCAGAATTTAATTCTTTTAAATTTGCTATTTGACTATTCAAGTTTTCTGAAATAATATAGAAATCATTAATTCTGTTTTCATCAATTTTTGCTGTTTTAAAATCAATTTAAAGTCTACCAACTATATCATTAAATTTAATAATATTATCAGAAAATTTATTTATTTTATTTTTAAAAAATTCATTCGAATATTTATTAATTTTTATATCACTAATAAGAGTATCAGGTTTTGATAAATCAACTAAAAATTTATTTTCATTAATAGATATAAATTCTATTTTTTTTTATTATTTTTGAAAAATTATCTTCTAAAAAAGCGTAAAATCAATAATTTCCTTTAATATTAAAAGTAGACAATAAATTTTTAAAATCATCTTCATTTATTAAATCTTCATTAATATGAAAAATCATTTTTTGCTCTTTTGTTTCAAAATCTAGCTTAGTTAAACTGTCAATCTTTACATTATCAATAATATTATTCAATTATGAGTAATTTATATTATCTTTACTTGTTAAACTACGATCTTGTAAGATAAAAACAAATGAGAATAATAGTAAGAAACTTATTAATTTTTTCATATTATTAGAATAATTCAGGAGCTGAAATAATTTCTAAATTCTCATCAATTTCAAAAATTAGTGGAGTTCCCGTTGGAAGATTTAAGTCTAATATCTTCTCATCTGAAATTTTTAGTAAATATTTAATAAGTGCTCTTAAACTATTTCCGTGAGCAGAAATTATAACATTTTTCCCATCTTTAATATCTTTTGAAATAGTGCTTTCCCAGTAAGGTAATACTCTATCAATAGTAAGTTGTAAACTCTCTCCAGTAGGCAACTCTTCTTTAGGAATATCAGCATATCTTTTTTCATTACCAGGATAATTTTCATCACTTTCTGTAACTTGTGGTGGTGCCACATCGAAACTTCTTCTCCAGATATGAACTTGCTCATCTCCGTATTTTTCAGCTGTTTCTGCCTTATTTAAACCCTGTAATCCACCATAATGTCTTTCATTAAGTCTCCAGCTCTTATTTACTGGTATCCATAATTGATCCATTTCTTCAAGTATGATGTTAAGTGTTTTTATGGCTCTTTTTTGGTAAGAAGTATAGGCAACATCAAATTCTAAACCTAATTCTTTAAGTTTTTTTCCACCTGATACAGCTTCTGCTTGTCCTTTTTCCGTAATATCAACATCAACCCAACCTGTAAATTTATTTTCTAAATTCCATTGGCTTTCTCCATGTCTTGTTAAAACTAATTTCATTTAAAATCCTCCTATAAATTCATATAATAATTATATACTTTAGTAGGTATTTTTTCAATATTATAAACAGATTTTATTTTTCTAATATTTCTTTTATTTACTTTTTTCTCTATTTTTATCTTATTGTTTTGAAAAAATATTCTAATTTTCACTATTATTATAATCATTACTAGCCAATATATAAACATATTTACAATCTCCGTTAAGTTTCTCGTATTTATATTTTGACATACGGTAATCCGTAAATCAAGTATAAAAATTAAGAAAACTTGATTTTTTAAAAGTTTATTTTATAATTTTAAATATATTTGTATAGAGGTAATATTATTAACAAAGATTTATTTATTAAAATATTAAAATGTGCTATGAAAACATCAAATATTAAACAAGTTGAATTGGTACGTTTAACAAATATAACTCTATCATCAATCAGTGATTGGTTAAAAGGAAAATATCTACCCAAACAAGATAAAATAAATAAAATTGCTGACTGTTTAAATGTTGATGCTATGTGGCTACTTGGCTACTCTGATGAAAATTTTAATAATAAAACTAATTATTATGAAGTAGCAGATGATGATATCTATAATAATATTTCAAAAATTCCTCTTATTGGAACAATATGTTCTGGTGATGGTGTTTATGCAGAAGAAAATTTAGAAGATTATATGTATGTTGACCAAGCAACAAGAGCTGAATTTGTTGCTCTAAGAGTTAAGGGAGATAGTATGATTGACGCTGGAATTTTTGATGGAGATATTGTATTTATAAAAAACAAGACCATGTAGTTTTACAAGCCTGCAATTCTAATTAAGAACCTATTATTACTAGAAATGTAATGATTATAGGAGAATCTGTGGGTATATAGAAGTTTTTAAAAAATATTTTAATAAAAAAGATTTCAACAATTAAGTGAAATCTTTTTTTATTTAACTAAGTTTGTGGATAAATTATATATTTCAAAAAATGACATATACAATAAATAACCTATTATAATTGATAATAGCATATTAATAATAAATATTTCATTACTGCTATTTTTTTTAAATATTTTCTCGTAATTAATTTTTAATAAAATTTTATTAACAGTTAAAATAAAAATAAATAAAATAAAAAGTTTTACAATATTCATTCTTGCACCCACCTAAAACATATCGAACCAACCTTTTCTCTTGAAGTACCAAAGCATTCCACCAGCTATAATAAACATTATTAGCCAAAGAATGTAATAGCCATATTTTGTATTTAATTCTGGCATATTGGTAAAATTCATTCCATAAACACCCGCTAAGAAGGTTAAGGGAAGAAAAATTGTAGATATTACGGTAAGTGTCATCATTATATTATTTGACCTGAATGAGTTGTAAGTCATATAATTTTCCCTAATATCACTTGCTAATTCACGACTTGCTTCTACTATTTCTGTTTGTTGAACTAGTTCGTCATATATATCATGAAAATATTTTCTATCATTTTCTGTCATTTCTACCCTGCGAGATACTAAGAACCTATGTATTAATTCTCTCATTGGTAGCAATCCTCTGCGTAATTTTAACAAATCACTTCTTAAGTCAAACACCTCATTCATTATTTTACTGCCCTTAGTATGAGCATCGCTCTCTTCCAATTCATCTAACCTATTTTCTATTTTAGATATTAAAGGACTATATCCTTCTACTATTTCTGATATAAGCATGTGCATTATGTGTAAAGGTGTATAATCTTTTCCCTTAAATAATACTTTAGATGTTACCTTGCTAATGTACCTAATATGTGATAAGTGGAAAGTAACTATATAATTTTTACCGATAAACATATTTAATGTTTCATATTCAGTATCAATATTTCTTAAAACATGAGATACTAAAAATATTTGTTGTCTTGTAATTTCTATTTTTGGTCTTTCTAAAAGTGTTAAACAGTCTTCAACCAAAAGTTCATGAAATTTAAAAAATGTTGTTAAAAGGTCAATCTCTTTTTTTGTCGGGGAGTTGAAATCAACCCAATACCACGAAATATTTTCATTTCTTACATCTTCTAAAGGAAGGTCTGTAACTAAATTTCCTTGTTTATCTAATGCGACAATTTTTATCATGATTTCACCTCCAAATTAACATAAATTTATAATATCACATAAAAAATTAATAGTAAAATTATTTTATAATATTTTTTATATAGTGCATTATTATTGCAGAAGATACTCCTACATTTAAACTTTCAGCCTGTCCATCCATTTTTATTTTTATCTTATTCGTAACCTTAGAAAGTATTTCACTAGAAACACCATTTGCTTCGTTACCTAAAATTATGGCATACTTATCATTTATTTTAGAAATTCCTTCTAAAAATTTACTACTATCATCTAAAGAAGTAGCAAATATATCAAAATCCTTCATTTCTGATAGAAAAGATAAGATATCAACATTTTCAAAACAGTCAATGTGAAAATGACTGCCCTGCATACTTCTTATAACTTTTTGTGAGTATAAACTTGTTGTTTCTTTTCCTAAAATTACACAATCAAATGAAAAAGCATCTGCCGTTCTAATTATTGTTCCTAAATTACCAGGGTCTTGAATTTTATCAAGAATAACTATATTTTTATATTTTTTTATATCTAATTCTTTTTCTTCTATCTTACAAACTGCAAAAATCCCCTGATTATTTACAGTTTCTCCTAATTGTTTTCTGATATCATCTTCAATTATAGTAACTTTAATATTATTGTTAAAATCTATATTTTTAGAAAAATTTTCTGATATAAATACTTCTTCTATACTATTACTTTTAATAGCTTCTTCAACTAAATGTAATCCCTCAACAAGATATTTTTTGCTTTTTTTTATTTGTTTTATATTTTTCAGTTTCAATATTTCTTTTATTTTTTTATTATTTAATGAAGTAATTTTCAAAATTGTTCTCCTAATATTACTCTTATTGTAAATTTTTTATTAATATGCTATAATTTATCTTATCCATTATATCATATTTTAAAGGAGGATGTTATGCAATTTTTAATTAGTTTGCTAATAATTATCTTAATTTTTGCAATAGTTGGTGGCTATAATTATTTAAGAGTTTCTAAAGCAGTAACAAAATTGCCATATATTGAATTTAAAAAAAATATTAGGAGTGTTCAACTTGTAGATGTGAGGGAAAAAGATGAATTTCAATATGCCCACATTAACGGAGCAAGAAATATTCCCCTGTCGCAACTTTCTTTCAAATATTCATCATTATTAAAAGATAAACCTATCTATCTATGTGATAAAAATGGAACTGTTGCCCCAAGAGCTGCACTAGCTCTTAAAAAATATGGATATACAAATATTTATATGTTGAAAAATGGACTTCAAGCATGGGAAGAAAATTTAAAAACAAAAAAATAAAATTAGGGAAGTCCTAGTTTTATTTTTTTATCTTTAGAGCATGTCGAATAAATAGTTTATGAATCCTAAATTTAATAATTAAAATAAAAAATAATAATTTGTTATATTATTGTAAAAAAATTAGTGCAGATTTTTATCCAGATTAAATTTTTTGTATTTATTATTTATATAATTAATTTTTTTATAAGGTTTTATATTAAATAAATTTTATGTTAATTTCTTAATATATAAAATTTATTTTTTTCTTGCGTAAGCTAGGTAGTACATACCAGCTACTAAGACAGTACCTCCTAAAACATTTCCTATCCAAACAAAAACCATATTTTTTAAAAATTCTATAAATGTTATATCTGCTCCTGCAAACATAGCTGCTGGGATTACGAACATATTAGCTACAACGTGCTGAAATCCTATTGCAACAAAAGTCATTACAGGAAACCATGCACCTAAAATTTTACCTGTAACATCTTTAGCACAAAATGAAAGCCATGCTCCCATACTAACTAGCCAGTTACAACCTATACCAGAAATAATCATTTGAATTGATGTTGCTGTGATTTTTGCTTCTGCTGTATGAATAGTTTTTTCTAAAACTACTCCTTCAGTAAGACCAACTATATGACCAAAAAAGTAGGCTACAAATAAACTACCAACAATATTAGCTAGAGTAATAATTACATAGTTATTAATTAATTTAGATAAGGGGATTTTTTTAGAAAAATAAGCGGCACCGACAGCCATCATATTACTCGTTATTAATTCTCCACCACCAATTAGAATACAGGCTAGACCCACTGGGAAAACAGCTGCTCCTATAAAAGCACCAAACCCTCCCCACTCATGAGGGAAAGTTCCAGCTATTCTTATGTAAGCTAGGTAACCTACACTTATAAATGCTCCACCTAAAAAGCCTAATATTATTTTATATAATAAATCAGCATTTGCTTTAGTTTTACCTTTTTCTGCTGAATATGCATATATTTCATACGGCTCTAAATACAATTTAGACATACTATATTACTCCTTATTAAAAATTTATTTACTAACATTATACAATACAGTAAAAACAATTTCAATATTGTAATGGTACATTTTTATAAGATGAAATTATTAGTTTAGACATACGATTAATTTTATAGAATTAAATATTATATTACAATTATATGTTGTTAATTTTACACTTCTCATAGCAATAACAATCAAATAAATGGTCGTTAATAATACCTATGGCTTGCAAGTAACTATATATTATGGTTTCTCCAACAAAAGTAAATTCTCTTCTTTTCAAATCTTTACTAATTAGAGATGATAGTTCTGATTTACTAGCTACATCAGAAGCTGTTAAGTTAATATTATTTATTTGTTTATAATTAGTAAAAGACCACATATAATTAAAAAATGAACCAAATTCTTTTTGAACTTTTATAAAGGCTAGGGCGTTTTTTCTTATACTGTATATTTTTAATTTGCTTCTTATTATTTTGTCATTAGTAAGTTGTTTTTCTAAGTAGCCATCTTCATATTTTGCACAAATATTATAATTAAAATTATCAAATGCCTTTCTTAATTCTTCCCTCTTTTTTAATACAATATTCCAACTCAACCCTGCTTGCATTCCTTCTAATATTAGTAATTCAAATAACATTCTATCATCATTTACTACTCTTCCCCACTCTTTGTCGTGATATTTAATATCTATATCTGTTTTAGCCCAAGTACATCTTTTTTTATTCATGATTATTTCCTTTCGATAAGCTAGGTGAAATATCTTTTAATAATTTAATTATTTTTTTTACTAATAAATCATTATGTAATTTATTTTCTATATTTATAATTAATGTATTTTTTACAATAATTTTAGCTTCTGGATATTTTTGCATTAATTCAAAAAATTTCTTTCCATTTAGTTGATTTAAAATTTCAGGTTTAAAAGTAATTACTACATTATTGGCTACTTCTTTGATACTTTCTATTTTAATAGTTTTAGCTATTATTCTTAGAATACTAATATCAATTAAATTTTCTACCTCTTTGCCAAATTCAGAAAATCTGTCAATCATTTCGTCTACTATATCATAAATAAGATTTTCAGTATCTGCATTAATTAAAGATTTATAAAAACATAATTTATCCGCGTCATTATTTATGTATTCTTTAGGAAGATAGGCATCAATATTTAATTTTATTTCTAATTGTTCTTCTGGAATATCAAATAATTCATTATTTTTATGTAATTTTTTCTCTTTTAAAATATTTTGGTAATATTCTATTTCTTTAGTACTATCTTCTTCTAAAATCGGTTCTAAAATTTCTTTTTTATTAATTATTTCTTTTTCTAACATTTGTGAATACAAGGTATACCCCACAGAATCTATAAATCCATGTTGCTTACCACCCAAAACATTGCCAGCACCTCTTATGGATAAATCTTGCATGGCTATCTTAAAGCCACTTCCCAAAGATGTGAAATTTTTTATTGCAGCTAATCTTTTTTCGGAATTTTCCGTTAATGATTTAAAGGCTTTATACATAAAATAAGCATAGGATTCCCTGCTACTTCTACCTACTCGTCCTCTTATCTGATATAGTTGACTAAGTCCAAACCTGTCAGCATCTTCTATTATTAAAGTATTCACATTAGAAATATCTATACCAGTTTCTATAATAGTCGTTGTTATGAGCATATCATATTCTTTGTTTATAATATCTGTCATAACATATTCTAGTTCTTGTTTGGTCATTCTACCATGTGCATAAGCTATATTTACTTCTGGCAGTAATTTTTTTAGTTCAAAATATTTATTTTCAATATCTTCAACTCTGTTATAAACATAGAATATTTGTCCACCTCTTTCAACTTCATTAAGTACGGCTTCTCTAATTATTTTAGGATTTTCACTCATCACAAAAGTTTGAATTGGTTGCCTATTTAAAGGTGGAGTTTCTATTATTGAAATATCTCTTATACCTACCAAACTCATGTGTAAAGTTCTAGGTATTGGTGTGGCACTAAGCGTTAAAACGTCTATTGTGTTTTTTATGTGTTTTATTTTTTCTTTATGCTTAACTCCAAAACGTTGTTCTTCATCAATTACTAATAATCCTAAATCTTTGTATTTAAATTTATCATTTAATAATTTATGAGTTCCAATTATGATATCAACATTGCCAGATAATAATTTTTTAGAAATTTCATTTATTTTATTTTGGCTGGTAAATCTTGTAACAACTTCAATATTTATAGGAAAATTAGAAAATCTATCAACAAAAGTTTCATAATGCTGATTAGCTAATAGCGTTGTAGGAACTAAAACGGCAACTTGCTTATTATCCATTATAGCTTTAAAGGCTACACGCATGGCTACTTCTGTTTTACCAAAACCGACATCCCCGCATAGCAATCTATCCATGGGTCTTGATTTTTCCATATCTTTTTTAATTTCTGCGGTTGCTATTTCTTGGTCATGGGTAGCATTAAACATAAAGTTATTTTCAAATTCTTTTTGCATTAGACCGTCTTGACTAAAGGCATAGCCCTTATTAAGTTCCCTAGCAATATATAGTTTTATTAATTCGTCTGATATATCTTCAATTTCTTTTTTTACACGATTTTTAACTTGATTCCATTTTTTTGTACCCAATTTATTAAGTAAAGGGTTTTT
Source organism: Gemella sp. zg-1178 (assembly GCF_018790995.1). Classification (NCBI taxonomy): domain Bacteria; kingdom Bacillati; phylum Bacillota; class Bacilli; order Caryophanales; family Gemellaceae; genus Gemella; species Gemella sp. zg-1178. The sequence continues at coordinate 31,265 of NZ_JAHKEI010000006.1, read as the reverse complement.
ATCATCAGCAGATGAGGTGTATTTTTGAATATATTTCATGTTTTCTATATCTACATAAATTTTATCCCCACCGTCATATACAACTTTTAAATAATCTTTATTAATACCATTGACTTCTATATTTTCAATTCCTTGATATATTCCGATACCATGATGAATATGAACTATATAATCACCTATATTTAGTTCTTGGTAATTTCTTATTTTTTCTGAATTTGTGTATTTGAATGATAATCTTTTTTTCTTTTTAACATTTTCTCTAAATATTTCGGTAGGTGTGATTAATAAAAATTTGTTTTTTTCACTTTCAAAACCTTTTAAGTCATAATTTGTTTTTTCTATATGGATTTTTCCAGCTTTTATTCCCAAAAATACTTCATCTATCAAGTTATTTTCTATTAATACTTTTTCTATATATTCTTTTTGCTTTTCATTTTTTATTGCTATTACAATTTCATACTTATTTTTTAATTTTTCTCTTAGTTCACTTATTAAGTAATCACTATTTGAAAAATATGCTAAGTCTTGAACCGATATATTATAGTATTTATCTATAAAATTTTCCCTTGATTTTAATGTGGATAGGTATATTTTATTAGCCTTAGAATTTAAAAATTTATTAAAGCCTTCATAGTCTATAATATTTTGAAAAATATAATTATCACTTATTTCAGAAAAATTAACCGTAAAATATTCTTTTAAACTATTAATTTTTTCCTTAATTTTTAAAAAGTTATCATAGATAATTATATTATTGTCTAAATAATCATATATAGAATAGACTACATCATCATATATATAATTAGAAAAACTTTCTAAACCATCGAATATTGAACTTTCTTTAAATAAATTAATTTTATTTTCTAAATAATATTTAATATCTTTAAAATTATCTAAGTCTTCTAATTTTTTGTTATTTAATTCTTTACTCAGAACATCAACTATTTTTTCTTTTTCTTGCTGGGTTAAGAAAAAATCACTTGTTGGATAAATATTTACAGACTTTATTTCTTTTTCTGATTTTTGAGTTTCTAGGTCAAATTCTTTTATTGTATCCAAATCTTCATCAAAAAAATCTAATCTTATTGGCTTATTTTGAAGCGGACTATAAATATCAATAATACTTCCTCTAACAGAAAAATCTCCAATATTTTCTACAATATATGATTTTTTATAGCCCATATTAATTAATAATTTAGGAAAATTACTAAATTCTATATAATTATCTAATGAAATAGACAAATTATTGTTAAAAAATTCTTTAGGGTTTTTTATAGTTCTAAAAAGAGAAGACGCCGTTAAAATTAATATCATCTTTTTATTATTTTTTAGATTTGCTAGAATATTTAAAGAAATATTTTCTAAATCATTACTTTTATTTGCAAACCTTTTTAAAATATCTATTTCTGGATATATAAAAACATCTTGAGTAAAATATAATAATTTTTCTTGAAAAGTTTCTGCTTCTTTTTTTGAGTGCGTTATAAGAACTATACTTTTATTTTCCTGTAAAAATTTTCTATATATTAACAAAATTTTTGTTGATATATTATTTCCATAATATTCAATATCCTTGTATAAATTTTCATCTTGAAATTTTGTAATTTCTAATAATCTATTTAACAAAATATTACTCCTAATTATATTTATTCATTAGTTCTGTAAATGATAAATTTGAAAAATCTTCAATACAATTATTGCATTTAGAATATATTTTATTTATTTCTAATAATTCTTCTTTTGAAAATTTACCCAAAACATAATTAATTACACTAATTTTTTCCTTAGGTCTGTCTATACCTATCTTTAATCTATTAAATTTATCAGTATTAAGATGGGTCATTATACTTTTTATGCCATTATGCCCTCCACTACTTCCCCTATTTCTTAATCTGAAATTAGCTGTTTTAGTATCTAAATCATCATATATTATTAAAACATCTTCAATTTCTAAATTAAAATAATCATAAAATTTTCTAACTGCTTCACCTGATAAATTCATATAAGTCTTAGGTTTTACCAATAAATATTTTTCATTATTAATAAAACCAACAGCATAATCTGAATTAAATTTACTTTTATCAAAATTCAAATTATTTTTTTTAGCAAATTCATCGACAATCATAAAGCCTACATTATGTCTAGTATTTTCATAATTTTTTCCTGGATTTCCTAATCCTACTATTAATTTCATCTATTTCTCCTTAAACACCAAAAAAGACAACTAAGACCAGTTGTCTTTTTTATTATTAAAAAATTAAATTCACTGTTTTTAATTTTAAATTCATACAAAAATTTAAAAAATATTTATCTTAAATTAAGATTTTAAACTCTTTATAGGTTTAAATATTCTTGTATTAATGATAATATCTTTTTTAGATTAAGTCAAATTATTTCATTTTATAAATTTAAGTTTTAAAGGTATTTATTTACTAAATTTGAAAAATTTTATAAATAAAATTATTTGTTTGAAAATTTATTACAAAAAAAAGACAACTAAAAATAGTTGTCTTTTGATTTTTTATTATTCAAAAAGAACACTTACAGGTTCATTATGATGAATTCTATAAATAGCTTTTCCTATTAATTCACCTACACAAAGAGGAATCATATTATCTAATTTTTTCTCTTCTGGAATATTTATTGTATTAGCGTAAACTAATTCTTTTATCGGAGAATTTTTTATTCTTTCTAGTGCTGGACCACTTAACACTGCGTGAGAGCAACTTGCATAAACTTCTTTAGCCCCTTTTTCAATAAGTGCTTTTGCCCCTAATGTAATAGTACCGGCAGTGTCTATAATGTCATCAATTAATATACAAGTTTTTCCTTCTATATTCCCTACTATATTCATTACTTCTGCAACATTAGGTTTTGGTCTACGTTTATCTATTATAGCTATTGGAGTATTTAACATGTCAGCTAATTTTCTTGCTCTCGTAACTCCACCATGGTCAGGAGAAACAACTACTACATCTTCCATGTTTGGTAGTTTATTTTTAAAATAATTAGCAATAATCGGAACACACATTAAATGGTCAACAGGTATATCGAAAAATCCTTGAATTTGTAAAGCGTGTAAGTCAAGGGCAACTACTCTATCAGCACCAGCAGTTTCTAATAAATTTGCTACTAATTTAGCTGTAATAGGTTCTCTACTTCTTGCTTTTCTATCTTGTCTTGCATAAGCGTAATAAGGTATGACAACATTTATTGTTTCAACAGAAGCTCTCTTTAAGGCATCAATCATTATTAATAAAGTTACTAAACTTTCGTTTACAGGATTACTCGTAGACTGAATAACGAAAACTTCACTTCCTCTTACACTTTCTTCGATATTTATTGAAACTTCTCCATCGCTGAATTTTTTAACGCTACACTTACTCAACTTTATCCCTAAAGAAGCGGCAACTTTTTCTGCTAATGGTAAATTAGAATCTAATGAAAACAACATAAGTGGTTTTTCTTCAATAAGCATTTTTATTCTCCTTGATAAATAATATATTATATACATAAGTACCTCAATCTATTTTATCATAAAAGAATTTTCTTTTCTATATAAAATTATAAAAAATGTGCATCATATTTTATGATACACATTTTATTATCTTAATTATATTTTTCTAAGATTGATTTTAAATCTTCTTTTGGTTTAAAACCAGTTAATTCTTCTAAAACTTCTCCATTTTTCATAACAAGTAATGTAGGAATAGACATAATTCCATGTTGACCTGCTGCTTCTTGATTGTCATCAATATTTATTTTTAAGAAATCAATATTTCCTAATTCCGCATCCAATTCTTCTAAAACCGGAGCTAACATTTTACAAGGACCACACCATGGTGCCCAAAAATCAACCAATGCTACTGAATCATTTTTTGTTAATTCATAAAATTCTTTATCATTAATTTCTCTCATTTTTATTACTCCTTAAAATTAATATATCTATATACTACTCCTATATTTATTTCATTTCAACTATTGTGACTCCTAAACCACCTTCTGCCTGATTTCCACTACGGTAACTATAAACAAATCTATTTTTTTTTAAATACTCTGCTATATTTCTTTTTAAAATTCCTGCTCCAACACCGTGAATTATAGAAAAAGAATCATAGCCTATTAGAAGAACTTTATCAATATAATTTTCAATTTCTGCTATGGCTTCTTCTGTATTTTTTCCTATAACATTAATATCTAAAGAAACGTTACTAATATTATTTTTAATGAATTTTTGTTCTCTAATATTTAATTCTTTTTCTATATATTTTACTTCATCTCTTTTTACTAATAATTTTAAAGAACCTAATTTTATATTTAATATATTATCCTTAATAGCTAATACACTAGCTCTTTGATTATATCTTATTACTAAAACATCATCTCCTACTTTAATATCAGTAGTATCTTTTTCTAATACCTTATTAAACTTATTACTTTCTGTCCTTAGTTTATAAGAATTTACTTCATCAATAATCTCATTAATTTCATGTTGTTTAATACTTTCTGATTTAGTTTTAAAGTTTTTATATATATTTAAAATATCAGCTTTACGATTTTCAATTTCATAATTCAAGTCTTGATAAGTTTTTTCGTATAAACTATCTCTATACTTATAAAAATTTAATAAATTTTCTTTCAAGCTTTCTTTTATTTCTTCCACTTTTTTTAGTTTAGAATTTATTTTATTAATTTTACTGTCATATTCTTTAATATTTTCTGCAAGTTGGTCTATAAGTATAGAATTTTCTTTTTCTGTTTTATTCAAATAAATACTTGCTTGTGAAACTATATCCTGACTTAAACCTAATTTATAAGAAATATTTATGGCATTTGATTTTCCGGGTAGTCCTATAATAAATTTATATGTAGGTTTCAAATTTTCAAAATCAAATTCTAAAGAAGAATTTTTATAATAATTAGATTTGAAACAGTAATCTTTTATTTCAGGATAGTGGGTCGTACATAAAACCGTAGCTTCTTTTTCTTTAAATTTATTTAAAAGAGCCATAGATAAAACAGCTCCTTCACTTGGGTCTGTTCCCGAGCATAACTCATCCAACAAAACTAAACTTTTATTATTAACTTTATTTAATATATCTATGATATTAGTCATGTGTGATGAAAAAGTAGATAAATTATTTTCTATTGACTGGTTATCTCCAATATCAATAAATATATTTTCATAATAACCTATTTTAGAACCTATATCAGCAGGAATGTATAAACCTAAATGAGTTAAAGCTACACACAAACTAACAGTTTTTAATATTACAGTTTTTCCACCAGTATTCGGCCCTGTTATAATTAATGAATTTTCTTTATTGTCTAAGATAACATTATTTTTTACAACTTCATCTTTTGGGATAAGTGGGTTATAAGTATTTTTAAGAAATATTTTTTGTTTATCTTCTACTAAAGGTTTAATAAATCCTTTTGATACAGAAAAATTAATTTTTGAAAATATAAATTCAATATTAGCAAAATTTTTAAGAGATATATTCAAATCATTTGCATAAATTCCTATTTCTTTTGTAGCTTCTTTTAAAATTTTTTGTATCTCTTCTTTTTCTTTTCTTTTTAAAATACTTATTTCATTATTTATTATTACATTTTCCTTGGGTTCAACATAAAATGTGTTTCCAGAAGCTGATTGGTCATGAATTATACCACCAAAATCATTTTTATATTCTGGTTTTACTAGGATAACATCTCTATCATTTCTTTTAGTAACTATGGCTTCAGATAACTTATTAATATTTGATTTAATAATATCTTTTAATAACTTATCTGATTTTAACTGTAATTTCTTTATATTATCTTTTATATTTTTTAATTCTTCTGAAGCAGTTGGTCGTATGTACCCATCTTCATCAATAATTTTATTTAAGTAGTCTATTAAAAAATCAAAATTTGCTATGTTAGAAACATAATTTGAAAGATGATAATATTCTTTATTATCCAATCTTTTTATTTCTTCAAATTTATTTTTAAATCTTCTGTATGTTAATAAATTAAATAAAATATAAAATAATTCTTTTTCATACAAAAGACTTTCTTTTTTTGCTTTTTTCAAACTCTCGAAATAATCATATATTTTTAACTTAAAAGTATCCTTGTGCTTAATCCACAATTCTTCTACTTCTTCATTTTCTTTGTGAAGTAAAATCAAATCTTTAAAAGAATTTACATACTCTATATTTTTAAATCTATTAACTGATAAATCTGAAAAACAATAGTTTTCTGCATCATCTAAAATTAAATCTAAATTAATCTTTTTTTTTATTGAGGTTTGCAATATCTAGTCCTCCCCTTATTAATTAATTTTATTATAAACTATTTACTTATAATAAAAAAAGTTTTCTAATAACATTTTTGATAAAATAGGTGTTTTTTCAAAAATATTGTTTGCTAATACTGATGAAGATAGCATATTTCTTAATTCTTCATTTAACGGTAGTACATATATAAGATATATAAAGACAAAAATTATTATGTATATTTCTAAAAATCCTAAAAGACCACCAAATATTTTATTTGTAACCTTAATAATAGGTATTTTTGTAATTACATTAAGAGTTCTAAATATTACTCTTAGTATGTATTTTATAAGAAAAAATACAATAAAAAATATTATAACTTTATAGTAGGCTTCAGATATGTTTAAGTTAGGTAAATTAGAATTATTATAGTTTAATTTTTCTTTTAAGGGAATAAATTCAACAAGTAAAAAAGCTAATCTACTACTTAATATAAAAGATATGGCATAACTTAATATTGAACTTATAATACTAAATAAAGTTTTTAATAAACCTCTTTTATAACCTACATAAAATCCTAAAAATAATAATAAAATTATTATTATATCTATCATGAAAATATCTCCTTTATAAATTAATTGGTGTTAATCAAATTTTATGATTAACACCAAATTTTTATTCTATTCCTATAATATATGGATATACTGGTTGTTGTGATTTTACTATTTCTAATTCTAAACTAGAATACTTATCTTCTATTAAATTTTCAATAAAGTCTGTTGTTTCTTCTGTACTGTCTTGACCTAAATAAAGAGTTATTATTTCAGAATCTTCATCTATTGATTTTTCTAGTAATTCTGAAATAGTTTTTCTTATATCTTCATAAGAACATTTAATTTTACCATTTAATATGCCCATATATTGTGATTCTTTAATTTCTATACCATCTATATTAGTATCTCTAACAGCATAAGTAACTTCTAATGTCTTAACAGAAGATAAAACACTTTGCATATTTTGGAAGTTTTGTTCAGGCTCTGCGTCAGGATTAAATACCATAAGGGCAGATATTCCTTGTGGTGCAGTTTTACTTTCGATAACATAAATATTTTCTTCTACTAAATCTGCAGCTTGTTTTGCAGCTAATTGTATATTTTTGTTATTTGGGAAAATATAAATATTTTCAGCATTAACAGAAGCAATAGCTTTTATCATATCTTCTGTTGATGGATTCATTGTTTGTCCACCTTCAACTATGTAAGAAACTCCTAATGATTTGAACAATTCGCTAAGTCCTGAACCCATAGAAACGGCAATATTAGCATATTTTACTTTTTCTTTTGACAGATTTTTTTGATTTACTGCTTCTTGTTTTCTAAGAACTTCTCTATGTTGTTCTCTCATATTTTCAGATTTTATTTTAATTAATTCACCATATTCTTGACCATAGTTAAAAACATCACCTGGTCTTTCAGTATGAATGTGAGTTTTGGCAAATTCATTATCTGCAATAACTAATAAAGAATCTCCAAATTGACTTAAATCTTCTCTAAATTTTTCTTCATTAAATTCTTTTTTATTTTTATCCAATCTTACAGTAAATTCTGTACAAAACCCGTATACTATATCTTCTGGCGACATAAAGTCCATGCTAGCATGGTCATCTTCAAATTTCATATTAACAATGTCAGTTTTAACACTATCTAATCCTTCAATTTCTTCACCTTTTAGGGCAGCTAAAAAACCTTGATATACACATACTAAACCTTGACCGCCTGAATCAACAACTCCTACTTCTTTTAATATTGGTAATAATTCAGGGGTATTTTGTAAGGAAATTTGTGCTGCATTTAAAATACTTTCCATTACTTCTATAATAGAATTAGTGTTTTTAGCAGATAGTAGTCCAGCATCAGCAGATTCTCTTGCAACTGTAAGTATAGTACCTTCTACTGGTTTCATAACAGCCTTATAAGCAATATTAACACCATTTTTTATTGCTTCAGCAAATTCTTGAGCATCTATTTCATCTTTTTCTTCAATATGTTGCGATAAACCTCTAAATAATTGTGATAAAATAACACCAGAGTTCCCTCTTGCTCCCATTAGTAAACCTTTTGAGAATGCTTTACCAAGTTTTCCTATGTTTTCTGTAATATTATTTTTAGCTTCTAAAGCCCCAGAAGTCATAGATAAATTCATATTAGTTCCAGTATCTCCGTCTGGTACTGGGAAAACATTCAGTGCATTAATTTTTTCTGCATTTTTTGATAAGTTTTTTGCACCTAAATCAATCATTTGTGCAAAATTTAGTCCATTAATCTTTTTCACTTTACCCCCCCTATTTTTCCACAACTTTTATTCCTTGGATATGAATATTTATAGCATCTATTTTTATTCCAAGTGTTTTTTCGATTTGATATTTTACTGTTGATTGAACATTGTTTGCAATTACAGATATTTTTGTACCATACATAACAATAATATACATATCAACTTCTAGTTTATTTTCACTTCTATTGATAATTATTCCTTTTGAATAATTTTCTTTACCTAATATATCAGTAATACCATCTTTTACTTGATTTTTACTAGCCATACCTACTATTCCGTAGCAGCTAACAGCAGCTCCACCAGCAACAGATGAAATAACTTCATCATTAATTAGTATAGTTCCTAAATTATTTTTAATTTCAATTGCCATATTTGTTCCTCCTAAAATAGTAACACAATTTATGTATCGGCATACGTAAAATTATACAATTTTTATTAGTAAATTACAAGTGAATAGTAATCAAATAAATATACTAATTATATTATTTTAATAATTTTTTCAAAAATTCACCTGTATAACTATTAGAAACATCAACTAATTTTTCTGGTGTGCATTGTGCTAAAATATTTCCTCCATTGACTCCTCCGTCTGGGCCTAAATCTATTAAATAATCACAACATTTTATCACATCTAAATTATGTTCGATTACTATCACTGTATTCCCACTGTCAACAAGTTTATTTATTATATTAATTAATTTACTAATATCATGAATATGCAATCCAGTTGTTGGTTCATCTAAAATATACAGTGTTTTACCAGTAGATTTTTTATATAATTCACTTGCTAATTTAACACGCTGAGCTTCTCCTCCAGAAAGTGTTGTGGCACTTTGACCCAATCTTATATAATCTAAACCTACTTCTAACATTGTTTCAATTTTATTTTTTATTTTAGGTATATTTGAGAAAAATTCGTAGGCTTCTTTTACTGTCATATCTAAAACATCAGATATGGTTTTTCCCTTATATTTAACTTCTAAAGTTTCCCTATTATATCTTTTTCCATTACAAACTTCACAAGGTACATACACATCTGGTAAAAAGTGCATTTCAATTTTTAAAATACCATCTCCTGTGCAGGCTTCACATCTTCCACCTTTTACATTAAAACTAAATCTACCTTTTTTGTATCCTCTTAATTTTGCTTCATTGGTAGTGGCATATAAATCTCTTATATCATCAAAAACTCCAATATATGTTGCTGGATTACTTCTAGGCGTTCTACCAATTGGACTTTGGTCTATGTCGATTACTTTATCAATATTTTCCTTTACGCCATTTACTTCTTTAACAAATTCTTTTTTTATTTCTTCCTTATTTAAAATATTTTTAACAGACTTAAATAGAATTTCATTAACTAAAGTAGATTTTCCAGAACCCGATACTCCAGTTACACCGATAAATTTTCCTAGAGGAAATTTAGCAGAAATATTTTTTAAATTATTTTTTTTTGCATTTTTTATTTCTATATAATTTCCATTACCTGCTCTTCTATTTTCTGGTACTTCTATTTTTTTTCTGCGAGATAAGTAGTCTCCTGTAATAGAATTTTTATTTTTCATTATATCTTTTGGACTTCCTATAGCAACTACTTCTCCTCCGAACTCTCCAGCTTTTGGACCTATATCTATAATATAATCGCAAGATAGCATGGTATCCTCATCATGCTCAACTACTAAGACAGTATTTCCCAAATCTCTCATGGACTTCATAGTAGAAATTAATTTTTCATTATCTTTTTGATGTAAACCAATAGAAGGTTCATCTAATATATATGTTACACCCATAAGTTTTGAACCTATCTGTGTTGCAAGTCTTATTCTCTGTGCTTCTCCTCCTGACAAAGTTCCAGACGACCTATTTAATGTAAGATAATCTAATCCTACATCATTTAAAAATTGCAATCTTGCTATAATTTCTTTTAATACTAAATTAGCTATTTTGTAATCTTTCTCACTAAGATTTATAGTTGTAAAAAATTTATAGCTATCTTTAATTGACATTTCACAAATATCAGCAATATTTTTATTGTCTACATATACTGAAAGTATTTCTGGTTTTAATCTTTTACCCTTACAACTTTTACATGTGTCTTCTTTTATATACTTAGCCATTGCTTCCCTAGAAGCTCTTGTCATTCCCATTGTATATCTTCTATATACTGTATTCGTTAAACCTTCAAAATATATAACTCTAGTTTTAGTAATTCCTTCATCATTAGTATATTTATGGGTAACTTCTTTTTCTTTATTTCCGTAAAATAATATATCTTTATGCTCATCAGGCAAATCTTTAAAAGGAATAGTCATATTTATTTGAAATGTTTTACACACACATTCTATTAAAGTTGGATAGTAAACAGAAGTAGCATTATTAAATATTTTTATTGCTCCATTTTCTATTGACAAATCATAACCAATAATTTTTTTTGTATCGACAGTTTCGTGCATACCTAAACCATCACATTCAGCACAAGCACCTTGGGGATTATTGAAAGAGAATATTCTAGGCTCTAAATCTCCTAAAGAAAAATCACAATATTTACAACTGTGTTTTGTAGAATATAAATATACTTTATTATTAGTTATATCTTCTATTTTTACTAAACCATTATTAGATAAATTTAAAGAACTTTCTAAAGAATCTTCTAGTCTACCTTTTATATTTTCTTTTATTATTATTCTATCAACTACTACACTGATACTATGTTTTTTATTTTTTTCTAATTCTGGTATGTCGTCAGATTCATAATTTTCAGAATCTATTTTAAATCTAACATAGCCTTCTTTAATTAATTTTTCTATTAATTTTTTGTGAGTTCCTTTTTGCTCTTTTATAATAGGAGCAATAATCTGTATTCTAGTTTTTTCTGGTAATTTAATTACTGCATCTACTATTTCACTAATAGAACTACTAGAAATTTTTTCTTTATGATTAGGACAGTATATTTCTCCTATTCTTGAATATAATAATCTTAAATAATCATAAATTTCCGTAACTGTTGCTACTGTTGACCTAGGATTTTTTGAAGTTGTTTTTTGATTTATAGAAATAGCTGGCGATAATCCTTCCATTAAATCTACATCTGGTTTTTCTATATTACCTAAAAATTGTCTGGCATAGGCACTAAGACTTTCTACATATCTTCTTTGTCCCTCTGCATATATAGTATCAAAGGCAAGAGAACTTTTCCCGCTTCCACTAACTCCTGTTATTACTACAAATTTGTCTCTTGGAATTTCTAAATCTATATTTTTTAAATTATTTTCTCTTGCTCCTTGAATAATTATCTTATCTTTTTTCATTTCAAAATTCCTATCTATTTTAATAAAATTTTATTTAATTATACACTATTTTTTATTATTTAATAAAATATTAGTTTAAAAAATATAAAAACAACTAAAGAATTATCTCTAGTTGTTTTATTTATTAAACCATAGGCATTTGAGGAGGTAAAGTATTATCTTCTTTAGTAATATCCGCTACCACTGCTTCTGTTGATAAGAATAAACTTGCTACACTTGCTGCATTTTGTAATGCTGAACGTGTTACTTTAGTTGGGTCAACTATTCCTGCTTTTATCATATCAACCCATTCTTCTGTTGCTGCATTGTAACCAAAACCAACTTCTGAATTTTTTAGTTTTGAAACAATTATACTACTTTCTACTCCAGCATTTTCTGCTATTTGCCTTACTGGTGTTTCAAGAGATTTTTTTATAATATTTATACCCGTTTGAATATCACCATTTTCTGATAATTTTTCTAATTCTGTAATAATTTGAACTAAGGCTGTTCCTCCTCCAGCAACTATACCTTCTTCAACAGCAGCCTTAGTTGCATTTAAAGCATCTTCTATTCTCAACTTTCTTTCTTTTAATTCTGTTTCTGTTGCGGCTCCAACTTTTATTATTGCCACTCCTCCAGATAATTTAGATAATCTTTCTTGATATTTTTCCTTATCAAATTCAGAATTTGAAGTTTTGTATAAAGATTTAATTTGTTCTGTACGAGCAATAATTTTATCTTTATCACCTTTACCGTCTACAATTACGGTGCTATCTTTTGTAACTGTAACTTTATTTGATTTTCCTAGCATATTAATATTTGTATCTTTAAGTTCTAAACCTAAATCAGCAGTTATTAGAGTTGCTCCTGTTAAAATAGCAATATCTTCTAATATAGCTTTCCTACGCTCACCAAAGCCAGGTGCTTTTACAGCTATAACATTAAAAACTCCTCTTAATTTATTTACAACTAATTGTTGAGTAGCTTCAGTTTCAAAATCATCAGCAATTATCAACATAGGTTTGGCGGCTTGCACTACATCTTCCAATACAGGTAATATTTCTGAAATATTATTAATTTTTTTATCGGTTACTAATATATATGGATTTTCTAAATTTGCAATCATTTTTTCTGTATCTGTAACCATGTAAGGAGAAATATAACCCCTATCAAATTTCATACCTTCTACAATTTCTAAAGTAGTTTCTAAGCTTTGAGATTCTTCTATAGTTATCACGCCATCAGTACCAACTTTTTCCATTGCATCTGAAATATATTTTCCTATTTCTTCATCTGCTGATGATATAGATGCAACTTGGGCTATTTTTTCTTTGGAGTCTACAATAACACTTATTTCTTTTAATTTTTTTACTGCTGCTTTTACAGCTATTTCCATTCCTTTTCTTATACCAATCGGATTTGCACCAGCAGTAACATTTTTTAACCCTTCTGTTATCATAGCCTGTGCCAAAATTGTAGCCGTAGTAGTTCCATCACCAGCAATTTCATTTGTTTTATTAGCTACTTCTGCTACTAATTTTGCCCCCATATTTTCATAGGGATCTTCTAATTCAATTTCTTTTGCTATTGATACACCATCATTTGTTATTAAAGGTGTTCCGAATTTTTTATCTAAAACAACATTTCTTCCTTTTGGTCCCAATGTTATTTTAACTGTATTAGCTAATTTATCTACACCTTTTTTCATACTTTGACGAGCATCTTCTGAAAATTTTATTTCTTTAACCATTCTTCACCTCTAAATTATTCTATTATTGCTAATAATTCTTCTTCGTTTAATACATAATATTTTTCGTTTTTATAATCAACTTCTTTAAAATTATCTGAAAATATTACTTTATCTCCTATTTTTAATTCTCCTCCGTTTTCTACCGATAAAACACTCGCTTCACCTATTGCAAAAACTTCTCCTATATTAACTTGTGAATTTTTTTGAAACGACACTATAATTCCATTCTGTGTTTTTTCTTCTTCTTCAAATTTTTTTAATATAACATTGTCAAATATTGGTTTTATCATAATTTTCTCCTTTAGATTTTCATAAATAATATAATAAATCAATTATTTTAAAAAGTCAATTTAACAGAAAACAAAAAAGCATTGTCTATGCAATGCATTAATCTGAAATAATTGGGTCTAAGTTAGATATTATTCTAGCTTTTCCTGAAATTTTAAAATTCACTATGTTTTCTTGTAAGTTCAACAATAAAACTTCTCCCTTGTTAATAATTTCTAAAATTTCTTCATTATTAACTTTTTTTGTAATTACTTTAACATTATTTTCTTCTGCTCTTATAATAATATAATTAAATTTTTCCATTTTAAATTACCAGTTTATAATTTTATTTTATACTCTATATCTTTAGTTAAAGATAAATTTTCTTTAAAAATTCCTGTTTTTTTACTTGTAACTGTCTTAGAACCTATTTTTTTTATACCCCTCATTGCCATACACATATGCTCTGCTTCTATTATAACATATACGCCTTTAGGCTTTAATTGTTCTTCTATTGCATTTGCAATCATAAGAGTCATATCTTCTTGTATTTGCAATCTTTTGCTTGCACTTTCTACTAATCTTGCTAATTTACTTAAGCCCGTTATTTTTTTATTGTTGGGTATATAGGCTATGTGGCAAACACCAAAAAATGGTAACATGTGATGCTCGCATAAAGAGTAAAAACCTATATCTTTAACTAAAATTGCTTCATCATTATCAGATTCAAAAAAAGTATTTATTTCTAATTTTGGGTCTACTCCTGTGTGTGATAATAATTCTTCATACATATTTATACATCTTTTAGGAGTATCTAACAGTCCAGCTCTTTCAGTATCTTCTCCTATATTTTCAAGAAGTTTTTTTATTAATTTTATTGATTCTTCTTTCTTTTTCAAATCAATCTCCTTATAAAAAAAGTTACCAATAAAAATATTAGTAACTTTAATTTTATTATTTTACAGCGTCTTTAAGTGATTTACCTGCTTTAAATGCAGGTGCTTTGCTTGGTGCTATCTCTATAACTTCATTAGTTTGTGGGTTGCGACCTTTACGAGCTGCTCTTTCTCTAACTTCAAAGTTACCAAATCCAATAATTTGAATTTTTTCACCCTTTGCTAAAGTTTCTTCTACCGTAGATACAAAAGCTTCAATAGCTACAGCAACTTGTTTTTTTTGCAATCCTGATTTTTCAGCAACTTTTGCGATTAATTCCGATTTATTCATTAATAAATATCCTCCATGTATTGATATAATGGTGCTTGCCATTTTACTTATTAAATATTACCACAATAATATTATTTTAGCAAGTCTTTATTTTAAAATATTACAAATTTTTATTCGAATTTATTTAATTCTAAAGAAGTAATTCCTGACATTAAATTTTTTGAACATTCTTTAACGTCAAGCCCTTCATATAAGACTTTATAAATATTTTCTGTTATAGGCATATAGACATCATATTTTTTTGATAAAAGGTAACAAACTTTTGTAGTTAAAACTCCCTCTGCTACCATATCTAATTTTTTAATAGCTTCTTCTAGTGAAAAACCTCTACCTATTAATAAGCCACAATTGTAATTTCGAGAGTGTTTAGAGGTACAAGTTACAACAAGATCTCCTATTCCACTTAAACCTAAAAACGTTAATTCTTTAGCGCCAAGTTTTTTCCCCATTCTTGTTATTTCTATTAAACCTCTTGTTAGCAGTGCGGCTTTAGCATTATCTCCTAAATTCAAACCATCAATTATTCCACAACCAACAGCTATTATATTTTTTAAGGCTCCTCCGATTTCAACACCCACTGTATCTTCATTTACATATATTCTAAAATATTCATTTTGAAATATTTTTTGAGCTAAGGAAGTTAAATTTTTATCACTTGAGGCTATGGC
Organism: Gemella sp. zg-1178; assembly: GCF_018790995.1. Classification (NCBI taxonomy): domain Bacteria; kingdom Bacillati; phylum Bacillota; class Bacilli; order Caryophanales; family Gemellaceae; genus Gemella; species Gemella sp. zg-1178. The sequence continues at coordinate 15,469 of NZ_JAHKEI010000006.1, read as the reverse complement.
AACTACTGTTGGATGTCTTAATATTAATTCTTCAGCATGAGAAGGACCACTTAAAACTCCAACTCCTTTTAGCTTATTTTTATCTATAACTTCTTTTATAACTTCAGACATTCTATAATTGGTTTCAATTTCTAATCCTTTTGAAACGTGAATTATATATTTTGGATTATTTAAATATTTGTTAATTTGCTTGCAAATTTCTCTCATTGCTTTTGTTGGAACTGCAACAACAATCACTTCACCAAACTCAACTACTTCTTTAATGTTTGAGCTTGCTTTAAGAGAAGCTGGTAATTTTATATTTTTAAGATATCTTTTATTTGTATTATGTATATTAATTTCATTTTCTGTATTTTTATCACGAGAATAAATTAAGCATTCGTGATTATTATCGATTATAGCTTGGGATAAAGCAGTACCCCAACTTCCAGAACCTATTACTGAAACTTTCATTATTTTGCTCCCAACTTAATAATATAATCTAAAAATATTATAGCAAATTTTTAATCTTAATTCACTAAAAATATTAAGTTATTGATTTTAATTTCTTTTTCTTGTTAATAATTTTATTGGTGTCCCTTCAAAACAGAAAGCGTCTCTTATCCTATTTTCAAGGAATCTCTCGTATGAGAAATGCATTAATTCAGGATAATTGACAAAAAATACAAAAGTAGGTGGATTAATAGCAACTTGAGAAGCATAAAATATATTTAATCTTTTGCCCTTATCTTGCGGAGTAGGATTCATAGTTACAGCATCTACAACTACTTCATTTAATGTTGATGATTGTATTCTTCTGTGTCGATTTTCATAAGATTCTTTTATTAATGAAAATAAATTAAATACTCTTTGTTTTGTTTTTGCAGAAACAAAAATTATTTTTGCATAGTCTAAATAAGAGAAATTATCTCTAATCTTTTCCTCAAATTCTTTCATTGTTTTATCATCTTTTTTTATAGCATCCCATTTATTTACAACTATTATTACTCCCTTACCAGATTCGTGAGCGTAACCTGCTATTTTTTTGTCTTGCTCGATTATTCCTTCTTCTGCATTTATGACAACCAAGACGATATCTGACCTTTCAATAGCTTTTAAAGACCTAAGAACTGAATATTTTTCACATGATTCATATACTTTTCCTCTTTTTCTAATTCCAGCAGTATCAATTACTACATATTCTTCACCATTATATTTAAAATCACTATCAATGGCATCTCTTGTTGTTCCTGCTATTTCTGAAGCGATAACTCTATCTTTACCTAGTATAGCATTTATTAAACTTGATTTTCCGACATTTGGTCTTCCTATAAGTGAAAATCTTATTTTATTATCTTCTTCATCTTCTTCCATATTCAAATTATTTTTATAAAGAATTTTACAAACAGCATCTAGTAAATCACCCAACCCTAAACCATGCGAACCAGATATTGGATATGGGTCACCAAAACCTAAAGAATAAAAGTCATAAATCATATAGTTCATATCAAAATTATCAATTTTGTTTACTGCTAAAATTACTGGCTTATCTGTTTTATATAATAATTTTGCAACTTCTTCGTCATCAGGGGTTATCCCATCTCTACCATTTGTTAAAAATATTATAAGGTCTGCTTCGTCAATAGCTAGTTCAGCTTGAGCCCTAATTTGTTTTTGGAAAGGTTTATTTTCTATTTCTATTCCTCCTGTATCTATTAAAAAGAAAGAATAGTTTAACCATTCAGCCTTAGAATATATCCTATCTCTAGTTACGCCTGCCACGTCTTCAACTATAGAAAGTCTATCACCTATAATTCTATTAAAAATTGTAGATTTCCCCACATTTGGTCTTCCTATTATTGCAACTGTTGGTTTTGTCATAATTTTACCTCCTATTCTAATATTAACAAAAAATAATAGTAATAGAGTAGGATTAATCTATTACTATTAATTTTATTTATTAATGAATTATTGCAAAACATTAAATTTATCAGCTAAACTATATTCTGTATCTTCTGTTTTTAGATAAGTAGTATCAAATTCTTCTTCTTTATCTTCTACTTTAACAGGTTTTTCTTGTAGTGCTTTTATTGATAAAGATAATCTTTCTTTATCAAAGTCAACATCTAATACTTTTACTTTAACAATATCATCTTGTTTTAGAACGTTAGAAACTTTTTCTACTCTTTCATGTGAAATTTGAGATATATGTACCAAGCCTTCTACACCTGAAGCAACTTCTACAAAAACACCAAAATCAGTAATGTTTCTAACTTTTCCTTCTAAAGCATCTCCAACTGAAATATTTGCACGAGCAATTTCCCATTGTGTAGGTAATAATGCTTTTATTGATAAAGCTACTTTAACATTTTCTCTATCTAAATCTATAACAATAACTTTTACAGTGTCGCCGATATTTAGCACGTCAGTTATATTTTCAAATCTAGTATGTGAAATTTCTGAAATATGAACTAAACCGTCTATTTCTCCAATATTTACAAATACACCAAAGTTAGTAATTCTTCTAACTTTTCCTTCTAAAACATCTCCAACATTTATTTCTGAAAATATCTTGTCTAATTTTTTAGTTTTTTCTTCTTCTAAAATAACTTTTCTATTTAAAATTATTCTTCCTTTTGACTTATCAACTACTTCAATTTTAAAAGTATATTCTTTGTTTAAATGATTTGATAAGTTTTTAGTGAATTTAGTATCTATTAGTGAAGCTGGTACAAATGCTCTTATACCTTTTAAGTTTGAGATTAATCCACCTTTTGTTAATGCTGATATTTCAGCATTAACAAATTCACCTTTTTCAAATTTTTCAATTATTTCTTCCCAATTTAATTCAAGTAATTTTTTATATTCTTGATTTTCAATAGCTTTTCTTGAAAGATATATAATTCCTGGAACTTCTTCTTCTCTTTTTTCTCTATCTATTCTTACACCTGTTACAATAGTCTCTACTTCTTGACCAACTGAAAGAACTTCTGCTATTTCTTGAACAAATTTTCTAGAAACTTGATTTTTTAATATAACACAGTCATATTGAGCCCCTTTTACATCAACATAAGCCTTATCAGCATCTATCCTATATATAGTTCCTCTTACTCTATCACCTTTCTTTAACATTTCTGTACTATTTAATAATTCCTCAAATGAAGCCGTCATGTTACTTCTTTGTCCTCCTGTTACTCCAATACTAAAATATATTATACAATAAATTAATTATAATGTCACTAATTTTAGCATTTTATTGCTTATATTTTTTTATTTCTTCAAGCATTTTTATCTGATCTTCATCTAATCTATAATTTTTTAATAAATCAGGTCTTCTTAGATATGTTCTTTTAAGACTTTCATACATTCTATATTTTTCAATATTTTTATGGTGCCCAGATAATAATATTTCTGGAACTTCCATCCCTTTAAAATTTTGTGGTCTTGTGTACTGAGGATATTCTAATAAACCAGTAGAAAATGAATCATTTTTATGTGATTCTTCTTTCCCTAACACATTTGGAATTAATCGTGATATACTGTCTATCATAGTCATTGCAGCTAATTCTCCTCCAGTTAAAATAAAATCTCCAATAGATAATTCATCTGTAACTAAAAATTCTCTTATTCTTTCATCATACCCTTCATAATGTCCACAAATAAAAATCAAATGTTCTTCTTTTGATAATTCTTCTGCTTTTTTTTGGTCAAACCTATCTCCTTGAGGGCAAAGTAATATTATTCTACTGTTTTTTGATTTATTTAAACTTTCAACAGCATTAAATATTGGTTCTGGTTTTAAAACCATTCCTTCTCCTCCCCCAAAAGGATAATCATCTACCTGTTTGTGTTTATTATTTGCATAATTTCTAAAATCAAGAGTATTAATTTCTAATATATTTTTATTTTTTGCTCTTCCTAAAATTGAATGGTTAAGACTGTCAAACATATCAGGAAAAAGAGTTAAAATATCTATTTTCATTAATCTAATAGCCCTTCCATTACTTCTATAAAAATTTTTTTATTATTTATATCAATTTCTTTAACAACATCATCAATATAAGGAATTAAATATTCTTTTCCTAAATTATTACTAACAACCCAAACATCATTTGCTCCTGTTTGCAATATTTCAATGATTTCTCCTATTTCATTATTATCATCTCGATAAACTTTACAGCCTATTATTTCATAAAAATAATATTCGCCATCTTCTAAATCTTCTAAAAATTCCTCATCTATTTTTAGTTGTAAGTTTTTAAATTTTTCTGCTTCTTCTATACTATTAATTCCTTCAAATTTAACTAGATAAGCTCCCTTGTGTTCTCTTGCTACTTCTACTACTACCTCTTTTATAGTTTGATTACTCTTTGTTATTACTAACTTAGAACCCGGCTTTAATCTATTCTCTATAAAGTCACTGCTAGATATTATTTTTAATTCTCCTTTCAAGGCATGTGTATTTACTATTTTCCCTACTTTTAATCTCATTATTTACTTCTATGTTTTTATCCTTTCTCTTATTATATTTGATAAATTTTCAACAATAATAATAGATAAGCAAAGTACAATTAATATTGTTGAAGTTTTATTCCAATTCCTAAATTCTATATTATTTATAAGTAATTGACCTATGCCTCCAGCACCTACCATACCTAAAATAGTTGAATTTTTTATATTCATTTCAAACCTATACAGATATATTGATAAAAATTCTGGGAAGCAGCCTTTTAATATAATATTTTTATAACCTGAAAATTTTGATATTCCCATACTTTTAATCGACAGAAAAATATTGTTATCAATATTTTCTAAGACTTCTCCAAACATTTTAGTCATTATTCCTACTGTGTAAAAATAAAGTGCAAAAAAACTACTTAAATAACCAGGCCCAAATCCCCTAAAAAATATTATTGCTACAATTATTGGCGGTATTGTTCTGAATATATTTATTATAATTTTAAAAATCAAGGAAGAAAATATGTTTGATAATCTTGCTACATAAAAATAAGTTATCAATACTGTTGTAGTTGCAGCCAAAGCTGTTGAAGAAAAAGCGACTATAAAACTATCCAACAAAGCTCGTAAAGCTTTTATCAAATATGAAAAATCTGGTTGTAATAATCCAAATAACATATTTTTTAAATTTACTAGTCCAATTTTTATTCTATCTAAACCTATATTTAAGTAATTTGTACTTAAATATATACTTATAAATAAAATTAGAAGAAAAATAAAATTTATTTGAATATTTCTTCTATAATAATTATTTTTATTTACAAAATTAAATTTTTTACTTCTAAATAAATAGCTAATTAAGTCTATTAAAACTATTATTAAAATTAAAATTAAAATTATTAAAGAAACCCTATCATATCTGAGATGATTCAATTCTTTCCATAGCAATTGACCTATTCCTCCAGCACCTACAAGACCTAAAATACTTGCACCTCTTATATTAGATTCTAAAACTAAAAAAAATACACTTAAAATATTAGGTTTTAAATTTTCAAAAATGCCAACCTTATAAATTTTAAAGCGACCAAATCCTAAACTAACTAAAGAATCTATATGTTTTTTATTAATTTCTTCTGAATATTCTTTTAAAATTTTTGAAGATATTAAGATGCTTATTATGTATAAGCATAAGAATCCACTAAAATTCCCAACACTAAAAACACTAACCAATATAGAGGCGATGATTAATGATGGAATAGTTCTAAAAATAGAAAAAATTGCAGAAGTTATTTTTGGTATTGTTTTGTTTTCATAAAGCAAATTATTTTGTAATGGAAGTAGTAATAAGGTTGTAGCAACACCCAATATTGTAGATAGCAAAGCTATGAGTATAGTATTAAGTATTGGCTCATAAATAGCTGATACAAAATATAAATCCATAGGATAAAGTTTAGAAAAAAAACTATTAAGTCTTAATAAACTATTAACAAAATTATTAAAATCAAAAAAACTTATAATTGTAATTAGTGTTATAGCAAAAAAAGAAGTAATTTTAATATAATTTGTTTTTTTCTTATCTATATAATTCTGTAATTTCATTATCAGTTACATCCTCAGTATTTTTATAAAATAAAATATTTCCAGATTTAATACCTATTATTTTATGACTATATTTTTTAGCTATCTCTACATCATGTAAATTCATAAGAATAGTCATATTTTTTTTATTATTCAAAGTTGCAAATAAATTCATAATTTCTTCCGTATTTTTTATATCTAAACTACTAACAGGTTCGTCCGCTAATAATATTGATGGTTTTTGACATATAGCTTTTGCTATGGCCACTCTTTGTTTTTGACCTCCAGATAGATATTTAGATTTTATAAATGCTTCATTTGTTAAGCCAACCTTGTCTAAATATTTTAAGGCTAAATTGTACTCATCTTTTTTATAAATATTAAACAAGATTTCTACAATATTTTTATCTGATAAAAATGGAAGCATAACATTTTCTATGGTATATAAATTATCTAAGATGTTATAATCTTGAAATATAAAAGCTATTTTTTTTCTAATTTCATTTAAGTTACGATTATTTAAAGTATTTATATTTATTTCATCAATACTTATATAACCTGTAAAATTATTTAATTTATTAATACATCTTAGAAGTGTAGTTTTCCCTGCTCCACTTTTTCCTAAAATTACAACAAAATCACCCTCAGTAACATTAAAATTCAAGTTGTTTAAAACTTTTTTATTATTATAATTAACTGATAAATTTTTAACAATTAGTTTATTTTTATTCAAAAAAACACCTCCAAAATCTTAAAATATATTATAACATTTAATTAAATAATTTACACTGAATTTATTTACGAATATTGTAAAAAATAAATATTAATATTATAATTTACTTAGAAAATATTTTAGGAGGAATTTATGAAATTATATTTAGCTGGAGCTTTATTTAATGAAGCGGAAATTATGCAAAGATTAAAAGAAGGAAAGATATTAAAAGAAAAATTTGGAAATAATTTAGAAATATTTAATCCAATAGAACAACCTTTTAATGAAAATAAACAATCACTACCAAGCCCTGAAGAAATATTTAAGGTAGATACATTAGCAGTAAATAATTGTGATATTTTTCTAGCAGATATAACTAATGAAGATAGTGGAGTTATGGTAGAATTAGGTATTGCCATAGCTAACAATAAAAAAATAATCGCAATTAACTCTGACATTAGACTAAAATCTGCAAATAAATATTCTATACCTAGTTATGCAATTAATCATTATGTTTTGGGAGGAATATTGACAAAGGGAAAAATTGTTTTTTCATTTGAAGAGGCTCTTAAAGAAATTGAAAATATATTTAAAAAATAAGAATATAGGAAATATTTTCCCATATTCTTATTTTGTATATTCTTCTACTAAATCTAAAACTTCTTCGGTAGTAGAACATTGAATTGCTTTTTCTGCTAGTTCTTTCATTTTCGTTACTTCAAGATTTTTAATTTGACTTCTTGCTTGTAAGATTGAAGTTGCTGACATAGAAAATTCATCTAATCCCATTCCCAAAAGTAAAGGAATTGCAAGAGGATCTCCTCCCATTTCTCCACACATTCCAGTCCATTTACCTTCTTTATGAGAGGCTTCTATCACACTTTTAACTAATCTTAAAATTGCAGGATTGTATGGTTGGTATAGGTATGATACTTTTTCACTCATACGATCAGCTGCCATAGTATATTGAACAAGGTCATTAGTTCCTATTGAGAAGAAATCAACTTCTTTTGCAAATAAATCTGCAATAACCGCTGTTGATGGTATCTCTACCATTATTCCTAATTCAATTTCATCACTTACTCCTACACCTTCTGAAATCAATTTTTCTTTTTCTTCTAAGAATAGTGCTTTTGCATTACGGAATTCTTGAACAGTTGCAATCATAGGAAACATTAAACACAGTTTACCAAAAACCGAAGCTCTTAATAATGCTCTTAATTGTGTTCTAAATAAATCAGTATTATCTAAACAAAGTCTTATGGCTCTATATCCTAAAAATGGATTCATCTCTTTAGGTAAATCTAAATAAGGTAACTCCTTATCTCCGCCAATATCTAAAGTACGAACAACAACAGGTTTATCTCCCATTCCTTCTAAAACTGCTTTATAGGCTTCAAATTGTTCTTCTTCTGTTGGCAGTGAATCACGTCCCATGTATAAAAATTCTGTACGGTATAAACCAACAGCTTCGCCACCGTTATTTTTAACACCATCTAGGTCAGCAGGAGTTCCTATATTTGCAGCTAAAATTACTTCATGATCATCTTTACTAACAGTTTTTTCATTTAATAATTTAGCCCATTCTGCCTTTTTAGATTCAAAATCAGTTTCTTTTACTTTATAATTAGAAATTAATTCTTCTGAAGGATTAATTTCTACTATTCCGTTAAGACCATCTATTATTAGAAAATCTCCATTCTTTACTTGCTCCGTTATATTTCCCGTACCTACTACTGCAGGTATTTCTAAAGAACGAGCCATTATAGCTGAATGAGATGTGCGCCCTCCAATATTAGTTGCAAAACCTTTTACAAAATTTCTATTTAATTGAGCAGTATCAGACGGAGTTAAGTCTTCGGCTATAACAATAACTTCTTCTTCAATTAAACTTGGGTTTGGTAAATTAACACCCAACAAATAAGCAAGTAATCTCTTAGAAACATCTCTTATATCGGCTGCACGTTCTCTCATATAATCATTATCCATCGATTCAAACATATGAATAAACATATCGGAAGTTTCTTTTAAAGCATATTCTGCATTTATCTCTTTAGAAACAATATCCGTTCTAACTGTTCCCATAAATTCTGGGTCATCTAAAATCAGTAAATGGGCTTCAAAGATAGCCGCCTTATCTTCTCCAAGATTAACCAAGGCTTTATCTCTAATTATTTCTAATTCTTTTTTTGATAATTCTATCGCTGCATCGAAACGAGAAATTTCTTCTTCAGTATCTTGAATTTTTCTTTCGATTACTGTTAAATTTGGTTCAACAAAGATGTATGCTTTAGCAAAAGATATACCTTGTGATGCGGCAATACCTTTTAATTGTAACATACTATATTAATCCTTCTTTCTTCAATGTTTCTTCAATAGTATTCAGTGCTACTTCTTCATCTGAACCATCAGCATAGATTGTAACAACTGCATCTTTACCAACACCAAGACTCATAACACCCATTATTGATTTTAAATTAACTCTTCTTCCTTTAAATTCTAATTCGATATTAGATTCAAATTTAGAAGCTGCTTGCACCAAGAGTGTAGCTGGTCTGGCGTGTATTCCTGTTTCATCAACAATTTTATATTCTCTTTGTAACATAATAAAATTCTCCTTATATATTATATATTTTACATGATTATAATAGCACATACCTTTAATATTTACAAGTCTTTTACAAGTCATAAAAAGAAAAAATAATTTTTTTTAAGTAATTTTTTATATATTTTAAATCTTTATCGAGATATATATTATAAAATATTATCCCAGCCTTTATTTATAATTAAATTTTATTTTAAATATTAAAGTATTTAAAATAAAATTAAAATAGAATGCAAAATAATTATTTTACACTCTATAAACTTAAAAATATTTTTTACTTAATTAATGATTTGTATTCAAGATATTTTTCATGATTTTCATTAAATGCTTTAGCACTTTTATTAATTTCTTTTAAGTCTACTCCTTGCTTTATAGCTGCAAACACACAACCACAATAACATTGTCTATAAATATTATATTCATCACACATTTCAATAGACCTTTTATAACCATTATTTTTTTTAAAATCAGATGGTAGATAATATATAGAAATTTTTTCTTGTAGTTCGTAGCCACTTTCATTGATTACTTGTGCGTTTTTTTTGGGACTTAGAGTAAGGGCTGAAGCAAAATAATCAAAATTTAATTCTTGTGCTTTTTCTGCTGTACTGTTTAAACGCATTTCATAACATATATGACATCTTTCTCCACCCTCTTTTTCTTCTTCATAACCTCTTACTGCCTTTAAAAATTTACTTGGCTTGTATTCATCAAAAATAAATGAAACATTATTTCCTGTTTTTTTATTAAAATTATCAATAAAATCTTTTTGAACAAGCATTCTTTTAATATATTCTTCTTTGGGATGAATATTAGAATTTGAAAAAAATATTGTAATATCCGAAAATTTTGATAAATATTCTAAAACATAGGTGCTACATGGTGCACAACATGAATGTATTAATAATTTTGGTCTTATATTTTTTCTTTCCCATTCTTTTATTAATTCTTTTAAAACATTATCATAATTTATTTTTTGATTTTTATGTCTTGTATTTATAAATTGTTTACTATCTATCATTTAAAATTGTCCTCTTCTCCTAAATGTTTATAGGCTTTAAAAGTTGCTTTTCTTCCTCTAAGAGTTCTTTCAATAAATCCTTCTTTTACCAAATAAGGTTCATAAACATCTTCTATCGTTATACTTTCTTCTCCAATAGTTATCGCTATAGTTTCTAGTCCTACTGGTTTACCTTCATATCTTTTTACTAAACACTCAAGTATTTTATAATCAATATTGTCAAGTCCACTTGAATCTACCTGTAATAAATCTAATGAATTAATTGCTAATTCTTTTGTGATAATTCCCTCATTTTTTACTTGTGCAAAATCTCTTACCCTCTTTAAAAGTCTATTTGCTATACGAGGAGTTCCTCTTGACCTTTTAGCAATTTGATAGGTACTCATATCATCAATTTGGCAATCATATATATTGGCACTTCTTTTTAATATTTTTTGTAAATCATCACTATTATAAAATTCTAATCGACAGTGGACTCCAAACCTATCTCTTAAAGGAGCAGTCAAAGATCCAGCTCTAGTAGTTGCACCTATTAAAGTAAATGGAGGTAATTCTATCCTGACACTTCTTGAGTCTTCTCCTTTTCCTATAACTATATCTAGATAAAAATCTTCCATTGCTGAATATAAAATTTCTTCTATTGACCTAGTTATTCTATGAATTTCATCAATAAATAAAACATCTCCTGGTTCTAATGTTGTTAATATTGTTGCAAGGTCGCCAGATTTTTCTATACTAGGGCCAGATGTGTATTTAATATTTACTTCCATTTCATTTGCTATTACTGTTGCTAAAGTTGTTTTACCCAGTCCTGGAGGTCCATAAATTAAACAATGGTCTAAAACTTCATTTCTAATTTTTGCCGCTTTTATAAAAATTTCAAGATTTTCTTTTATTTTATCTTGACCTATATATTGTTTTAAAAATTTTGGTCTTAGTGATTGTTCATTTTCTTCTTCATAAGTATTTGATTGACTTGAAAGCAATCTATCATCCATTACAAAATTTATCCTTTCATTATATTATTTAACACTTATTAATAATTTTAATCCTTGTTTTACAAATTCATCTGCTGTTTTATATTCGTATAAAGATAATTGTTTTTCTATTTTTGATAATTCTTTTTTATTATACCCTAAAGCTTCTAAGGCTAAAATTGCATCTATTAATTCTTGATTTTTATTTGTATTGAAATTATTATCGTTTATAAAATCAATTTTACCTTTTAAATCTAAAATAATTTGTTGAGCTGATTTTTTACCTATACCAGGAAATTTAGTCATGTAATTAACATCAGATTTATCTATTGCTTCAATTATTTCATCACTTTTTGCTCCAGCTAAAATAGCTAAAGCACTTTTAGGACCAACGCCTTTTACCTTTAACAAAAGTAAAAAAACTTCCTTTTGTTCTTTTGTTTTAAATCCATATAGTGTATTTGAATCTTCACGTATTTGTTGGCTGATAAAAATAGTTACTTCTTCAGATATAGTATACTCATAAGGATTAGGAACTAAAATATCATATCCTATATAATTATTTTCTAAAATTATATTTTTGGGGCTTATTTCTGTTACAGTACCTTTTATATATGCGTACATTACTTTCTCCTAATTTAAAATATTACATTTTTAAATTATAACATATTATTTTTTAAATACAAAAATAGTTACGCAATTGCGTAACTATTTTAATCTTCATTATAAATTTTTATAGCTAATAACAAAACGCCTATACATATAAAAGTATCTGCAAAATTAAAAATTGGAAAATCATAACCAAATAAATTAAAATCTAAAAAATCAACAACTTCTCCTGTCCTAATTCTATCTATAAAATTACCAATAGCTCCACCTACTATAAGAGAAAATATTATATAATCAATTTTTTTAAATTTTTTTAAATTTTTAAATAAATAATAAAATATACTAATTAAAAATATTATAGTAATTGATATAAAGAATATTCTACTATTTTCTAATATTCCCCAAGCTGCTCCCCTATTTCTATGTGAAGTTATATAGAAAAAATTATTTATAATTTCTACACTTTCTCCTAAATTAAATTTTGTTAAAATTAAATATTTAGAAACTTGGTCTAGTAAAATTAAAATTATTGATATTATACTTACTATTATCATTCTTTTCTCCTATTTATTTTGTAGCTACAAATTTTATATAGTTCACAGCTACTACATTCTGGTTTTTTTGCCTTGCACTTATATCGCCCAAAATGTATTAGTTGATGATGTAATTTACTCCATTTATCTTTAGGAAATAATTTCATTAGCTTATATTCTACTTGTAAAGGAGAATCCGATTTTCTTGCAAATTTTAATCTTTTTGACACTCTCTCAACATGAGTATCAACCGCTATTGCTGGAATATTAAATCCTACTGACATAACAACATTGGCTGTTTTTCTTCCGACACCAGGTAATTTTATTAAATTTTCTAAATCATTTGGTATCGAATAGTTAAAATCTTCTCTTAACATTATAGCCATATTTTTTATATTTTTAGATTTTGCCTTGTATAGACCTAATGTTTTTATATAGTTTTCTATCTCAGCAACATCTGCATCAGCATAATCATCTATGGTTTTAAATCTATTAAATAATTCTGGTGTTGCTCTATTTACATATTCATCTTTGCATTGGGCTGACAATAAAACTGCTATTAAAAGTTCTAAATTATTAGAAAAGTTTAATTCACAATCAACATCAGGAAAAATTTCATCTAAGTATTCTTGAAAAAATTTTAGTTTGTCTTTCTTATTTATTGAGCCAGTCATAATTTAAAATATCGTCCTCATCTAAATCTTTGCTAATTTCTACGGGTTTATTATTCAAAATACCATTTACATAACTAATATTTTTAGATATTCTAAATGCCTCATTTATTTCTTCTTTTGTGAATTTTTTATCAATCCAAGAAGAAATAATATCCATTTCTTTTGAAGTTAATAATTTATTAACTATTTTTTCTGCTAGTAAGCAAAGTTCTTTCAAGGTGTAATATTTTTTATTTTGACTACCTATATTAAAAACTATGTACTTATTAGAGCTAAGCGAAACTATATTTTTAGAATAAAGCTTGTGGATATTGTTCATAAAAACTTCTTCTGGAATTGACAATTCTGCGGAAAAATTTTTAACATTAAATTGTCTTGTTCCTTGTTGAGAAATATAATTTAGTTGTAGTAAGAAAAATGCTTCTTCTTTAGTTAAATTGTATTTAGAGTAATTAAGTAAAAAATCCTGTTCAACAAACAATCCTTTAAAATCAACATTTTGCATTTTATGGTAACAACCTATTTAACAATCTAGGGAATGGAATTGTTTCTCGAACATGACCGTTGCCAGTAATCCAAGCAACTGTTCTTTCTAATCCAAGACCAAATCCTGAATGTTCTACTGAACCGTATTTTCTCAAGTCTAAATACCAACTATAAGCATCTAAATTCAAATTATGATTTTTTATATTTTCTAATAAGACATCATAATTATCTTCACGCTGAGAACCACCTATAATCTCTCCGTATCCTTCAGGTGCAATTAAATCGGCACAAAGAACAGTTCCTTTATTTACTTTGTCTTCTTTCATATAAAAAGGTTTTATATCTTTAGGCCAATGCGTAATAAAAACTGGCTTTTTATATGAATTAGCTATAAATGTTTCATGAGGAGAGCCGAAATCTTCTCCATATTCTATATCATCAAAACCGTTTTCTTTTAAAAGTGCTATCGCATCTTTATACTTAATACGAGGGAAGGCTCCAGTTGCAGATTTAAGCGATTCAATATCTCTTCCTAAAATTTTTAATTCTTTTTCATTTTTGTTAATAACATCGTTAATTAAATAATTAACATATTTTTCTTGAACTTGTAAACTTTCATCATGATTACAAAATGCCATTTCAGGTTCTATCATCCAAAACTCTATTAAATGACGACGAGTTTTAGATTTTTCAGCACGAAAAGTTGGACCAAAAGAATAAACTTTTCCAAATGACATAGCACACGCCTCCATGTAAAGCTGACCAGATTGAGAAAGATATGCTTCTTCTTCAAAATATTTAGTATTAAATAATTCTGTTGTTCCTTCTGGGGCTAAAGATGTTAAAATAGGTGGATCTAGTTTTAAAAATCCTTCTTTTTCAAAAAAATCATAAGTAGATTTTATAATTTGATTTCTTATTTTTAAAATAGTGTGTTGCTTTTTAGACCTAATCCACAAGTGGCGACTATCTGCTAAAAAGTCTACACCATGCTCTTTAGGAGTTATAGGATAATCCGTAGCAATACTAATAACTTTGAAATCAGATATTTCAAGCTCTATACCTGATAACTCTCTAACATTTTCTTTAATTATTCCTGTAACTTCTAGTGATGTTTCTTGTGTTAAGTGTCTTAATTCTTGATATTTTTGCTCACCTAAAGTTTCTTTTAAAGCAACTCCTTGTATAAATCCAGCTCCGTATCTCAACTGGAAGAAAGCAATTTTACCACTACTTCTTTTATTTGCTATCCAAGCACCAAGTTTTACTTCTTCACCAATTTTTTCATTCAAATTATTGATATTCACAACATTTTCTCCTTCTTTGTAAACTAAATTAATTATAATATATCAAATTTTAAATTACAATTAATATTTTCAATTATTTATTTCATATATTTCATCAAATAAATTTTCTATATATTTTTTATAGTATATTATAGAATTATCAGCATAACATATATAGTCTAAATTAGTATTTTTTTCTAAATCTTTATATAAATCATGGAAACTACTATAATAAGAATAATTTTTGTATCTAACACTACTTTTTTTATTCCTAAAAGAATAAGCAATATCTTTACTAATTTCATTATTAAATACATATAATTTTTTTCTAGAAAAGTTTTTTGAATTTGCTATTTCTTTTACACTATTTATTTTTTTTATTTTTAATATATTATCTGTATTTTTTATAAAGTATATTTTTTTGTTATAAAATTTATTTATGATTAATTTTTCTTTTTTTAGGTTATTATATTTTAAATAAAAAGAATTAGGATTATTTATTATTTCAAATTTATAATATCCCATATTAGAAAAATTTAAAATAAAATATA
>NZ_JAHKEI010000060.1:0-936 GCF_018790995.1 Gemella sp. zg-1178 | reverse complement strand
GGTTGTTGTGCCTTTTGGGAACCATCGTCTAATCAATCGATTTGCATTTTCGTTACTACCTCGTTCATAAGAAGAAAACGGATGTGCGTAATAAATAGGACAAGTGATGGCTTCGTCTAGTCTTAAAAATTCAGAACCATTATCAGCTGTTAAAGAGCGAATTAAATAGTCTTGTTGAATAGACGTCAAAGCGGTATTCACACTTTGGGCCGTTTTATCAGGAATAAGACGAATGATTTCATAGCGTGTTTTTCTGTCTGTTAATGTCAATAACTGTTGTCCACGTTTCTTGTTTAAAATGACTAAATCAATTTCAAAATGCCCAATTTCTTTTCGTTCGTTAATCTCTTGTGGTCGCTGTTCAATAGAGAGGGCATTCGTTTTTCTTGGTGGTCGTTTTTCATTTGATTTTATTGGTTTAGTTTTTCTAGGGTAAATCAGATGTTTACGTGAAATACCTGCTATCCATCCTTTATATATCCATGTGTAAATTGTCGTAAAAGACGGCATATCTGGTAATTGACTAATCATTTCAGGGGAATATTTATCCATAATTTTTTCTCTGATTACATTTTCTTTTTCTACAGTCCACGTATCCGTTCTACCTACGGCTAAACGTAAATGATTATAATCATTCTGTGCTTTTTGAGCAGAGTATTCTTTAGTGCCACCATGAAAAGATAAATCAATCAGTCCGCGTTTAATTTCGTTATTAATAGTTTGGTGATTTTTGCCTAATAATCTAGCGATTTCTCGGTTACTTTTTCCTTCTTTTTTCCATTTTTCAATTAAATAACGCTCTTTTTCTGTAATGTGTTTGCCTTTTGTGTTATAATGTTCTTGCATCTCTTGGTATCCTTTTTTTGTAGTTACTAAAAGTATATCCTATGAGATGCTTTTTTTGTACTACTGGCTAACTTAATTATATAATTTACT
>NZ_JAHKEI010000059.1:0-997 GCF_018790995.1 Gemella sp. zg-1178 | reverse complement strand
TTACTCCTAACGAAGTAACGGCTGTTGAACAATGGATAAATCGTTATCCACGTAAATTATTTAATTATGTATGTCCTTATGACTTGCCTGAGGTGGCTAACTTACTATTGTAATTTGCGATCTGTATTGTTATCAATAAAAATATAACAACTAACCTCGTCATAATATTAAATTGTTATATAATATTTTTTCTTTTCCTATAATTTAACTAATATTTTCAAACATCCCTATCAACTCCACCCCGATTAAACATTACTGTTAACTCGACACCTCCTCCTAAACTTTAAAATTCTCTCAAAACAAAAAATACCCAAGCGTTATTCAATTTCGAATAACACTTGGAAATCCTTATTTTATCAGCATATTTACTGCATCCACCCTATTTTTTCACCAACAGAGTTATACACTATACATGAAACGAGTGGATATGTTCGTTTATAAATTATTTTACATATTAAAGAAAATATTTTATTTTTTTTAATTTTAATCATTAGTTAAGTACCTATTTGTTTCTTTTTTAATTACTGCATTATTTTTTATTATTTGGGATTGGATCTATACTATTAAAGTAGACACAAAAATAAATAATATATTATAATAAAATAGACAAGAAAGGAAGTGGTAAAAATGGCTAAAAATGTCTACACAGAAGATTTTAAAAAATCTATAGTCAGCCTATACCAAAATGGAAAATAACAAACAGAACTTAGCAATAATTATGGAGTTTCTATTAGTGCAATAAATAAATGGGTAAAAAATACTCAGAGATTCAAATAGATGACGGTGAAATATTTACTGCTCAACAAATTAAAGAATTACAGAAACGTAATGCTCAATTAGAGGAAGAAATAATAATTCTAAAAAAAGCGATTGCCATATTCACTCCACACTTAAACAAAGATTAGAAGCTATCAATCCCCTTAAAAACCAACACAATATCAAGCTTCTTTGTAAAGTGTTAAATGTAAATAGGAGTACATATTATAAATATATTTCG
>NZ_JAHKEI010000058.1:0-1001 GCF_018790995.1 Gemella sp. zg-1178 | reverse complement strand
AGCCCAAACCCAACTAGAAACAAAGAAAAAAGAAGAAGCAAAGAAAGCAAAAGAGCTAGAAAAAGCAAAAACAGAAGTAGCAAAAACACAAAAACAAATAGAAGAAATAACTAAACTAATACAAGAAAAACAAAACTATGTAGAAAAACTAAAAAACGCTAAAGAAATACTAACAAAAGCCCAAGCAACACAAAAACAAGCCCAAGAAAAAGAAAAACAAGCCCAAGCAAAATACAACAAAGAAAAACAAGAACTAGACAAACTACAAGAAAAACTAGACAAGCTAGAAGGCAAATACGAAAGAGCCCTAAAAGCCTACCTAGAAAGCCAAAAAAGACAAGAAGAAAATAAAAACAAAGAAGAAAAAGACACAGAAGTAAAAGCCCAACTAAAAAACAAAGAAATAACAGTAGACTTCAAAGAAAAAATAGGAGAAGGCTATGAACTAAGAACAGAAATAATAGAAGACAAAAAACTAACAGACCAAGTAAAAGAAAAACTAGCAACAAACGATATAAAAATCTACGACCTAAGCATATATAAAGAAGGGCAAGAAACAAAACTAAATGGACAAAGAACAGTAAAAATAGTAATAACAGAATATGCAGACAAAGAAGTAAAAGTATACCACCTAAAAGACAGTGGAGACCTAGAAGAACTAGCATCAAAAAACAACCAAGGAGAAATAACATTCCAAACAAACCACTTTAGCAAATTTGTAATAGCAGCCCAAGAAAAAATGAAACAAGCAGAAAAAACAAACAAAAAAGAAGAAACAAACAAAGAAGAAAAAACAACAAATAAAGAAAAACAAAAAGCAGACAAAAAAGCCCAAACAAAAGCCAAAAAACTAACAAAAACAGGACTAGAAAACACAAGCTCTATAGGAATAGGTCTATTTATGTTAGTAGGAACAATACTACTAGCAAGAAGACAACAAAAATAAAAAAATAAAAAGAACTAGATTGATTTCTAGTTCTTTTTCTATAAAAAAATACAAA
>NZ_JAHKEI010000057.1:0-1149 GCF_018790995.1 Gemella sp. zg-1178 | reverse complement strand
GATATATTCAAACGCCCAGCCACTTCATCTTGCGACAAATTAAACTTAACCCTTAGCATCTTTAACGTTAATTTTTCCAAAATCTTCACCTCCCTATTTATAAAATTTACTTATTACTAATGCGTCAAAATCCAGTAAATAAAATAGACTAAAGCTATAATCTCAAGCGTTTTCCACACAATTTTTAAAATTAATTTTACCGTTTCCTTATCCATATTGACTATTTCTTGAAAAAGTGTTAAAATTTGCTTAGGTGGAGCTTTCGCCCCCACCTTTTAACCAAATATTATTTCAATTATAATTCTTATTATGACAGTTAGCTTTAAAAGCTTTGTTATAATTGAAAGTATTAGCTCAAGGTATTCATCAAATATCTTGAGTTTTTCTTTTTCATCTCACTTTTTCAAGCCTTTAACCCTCCTTTCTAGCTTGATAATAATATTATACAATATTATATTGTTCTTGTCAATACTTTTTTCTCTTTTTTAATACTTTTTCTCTTTTTCTATACACTTTATTTATGTAAAATATTAAAAAAATCACAAAAAAACACTTGACAAAATCTATCTTATGATATATAATATAAACATAAAGTTAATTAACAACTTTAAATAAAAAAGAAAGGAGAACAAAATGGCAAACAAAAAAAGCTTAAAAATAAAAGAAATAAAATTCACAATACACCTTTTATTTATTAAGCTAACAATAACTATAGTTGGGGATAAATAATCCCCCTATAGTTGCCATTATAACATAAAAAAATGAAAAAGTATAGATTATTTAACAAAAATATAACTATTGAACTTAAAAAAACTACTAGAAAAGAAAAAATAGAATTTATAGTAGCTATAATTATTACAGGACTAATAATATACTACTTAACGAGGTAAAAAATGAAAAAAGAAATAGAAGAATTACTAAATGGACAAATAACAGCCTATAAAATTTCAAAAGATACAGGAATACCTAACAACAACATATATGCCTTCATGTCTGGAAAAAGAAAAATAGACAACATGACGCTAGCCACAGCAGAAAAACTATACAACTACTACAAACAAACAAAAAAAGGGAGCAAATAAGCTCCCTTAAACTATCTAAAATGGCCAAATTCCATTTGGTTTTTATTATCCCTAAAAGTACCAGTCG
>NZ_JAHKEI010000056.1:0-1169 GCF_018790995.1 Gemella sp. zg-1178 | reverse complement strand
AACATTTTTTTAAATAGATGTTCATAATCATTTATTCTCATTTTTACCTCCTTATTTTATTGCATAAAAAAGACGATAGTCTTTCATCTATCGTCTTATAGTATCCATATTTTTAGTTTGTATCTTTAAAAAATTTTCTATATATTAAAACAATTAGCTTTGTTTTTTTTCATCATTACTAATTATTATAAAGGCTTTTTTGTTTATACATAAAGAAGATAATCATTCAGTTTCATTCTTTCTTTTTTGATAAATATACAAACTTTTATAACTTTTTTGCTATTTTGTTAATATACTTTTTATATTCTTATATTAAAATATTTTTCTTTTCATTAAGAATATAGACGGTTATATTCTAGCAAACAATTAAAATATTAAACAAAATAAAAAAGGCGAGTAAAACTCACCTCTGTATGACCCGTACGGGATTCGAACCCGTGTTACCGCCGTGAAAGGGCGGTGTCTTAACCACTTGACCAACGGGCCAAAATAAAATGCCTTAGAGGCATTTTTATAATGAGCCATGAAGGACTCGAACCTTCGACCCTTTGATTAAAAGTCAAATGCTCTACCAACTGAGCTAATGGCTCATGGCTGGGATACCTGGATTCGAACCAGGGAATGACGGAGTCAAAGTCCGTTGCCTTACCGCTTGGCTATATCCCAATATGATTAAATGGTGGGAAGAAGTGGATTCGAACCACTGAACCCTAAGGAACGGATTTACAGTCCGTCGCGTTTAGCCTCTTCGCTATCTTCCCATTAAATGGTGGAGGTTAACGGGATCGAACCGCTGACCCCTTGCTTGTAAGGCAAGTGCTCTCCCAGCTGAGCTAAACCTCCAATGACCCGTACGGGATTCGAACCCGTGTTACCGCCGTGAAAGGGCGGTGTCTTAACCACTTGACCAACGGGCCAAAAAATGGCTCCACAGGCAGGACTCGAACCTGCGACCCTCTGATTAACAGTCAGATGCTACTACCAACTGAGCTACTGTGGAATCATAAGCCTAAAGCATTCGCTAAAGACTAAAGCCTGGCAGCGTTCTAATCTCGCAGGTTCTAAGACCAACTACCCTCGACGCTAAAGAGCTTAACTTCTGTGTTCGGTATGGTTACAGGTGTGTCCTCTTTGCTATCGCCACCAGACGAAAACTTTATATATATTAT
>NZ_JAHKEI010000055.1:0-1178 GCF_018790995.1 Gemella sp. zg-1178 | reverse complement strand
AGGAGGTAAAAATGAGAATAAATGATTATGAACATCTATTTAAAAAAATGTTAGAAGAAAATCTAAAAGATAGCGAAAGATATGTTGCATTACTTAAAGTTATTGGAAACAACTCTAAATATGATTTTAATAGCCAAGTCAGTATAGCCTATCACAATAAAGAGGCAACAGCTTGTGGAGAATATGATTTTTGGCAAAAAACATTTAATCGTGTTGTGAAAAGAGGGCAAAAAGGTATTCCGACTTTAAGGCAATTTGGCGAATATAAAAAGGTTGTTTATGTTTTTGATGTTTCTCAAACTGTTTCAAAAGATAGAAATGTTAATGAAATAAATCTTTGGAAGATGAATGCTGATTTAAGGAATGACACATTAGATAATATTTTAAAAAAAGCATACATGAATATAGATGAACACGATACGAGTATTTCAAAACTAAAGGAGGTCATTAAACAGTTTATTAATGCAAATTATTCAGTAATTGCTAATGAAATGAAAATAGAAGCCTTTAAACAGAATGATTTTAGGAACTTTTTGGAAGAAAGTTTATTAATATCTGTATCTGAAAGATTAGGTATAAATCATGTTCCTAAAGTTGAACTATTAAAAAATCATTTACAAGATTTTGATGAGATATCTTTTCAAAATTTAGGAGCATATTTAAGCACAATAAATAAAAATATCATAACAACCGTAATAGAAGCAGAAAAAGAAATTTTCAGATTAAATGAGCAGACAAAAGAGGCTGATAAGCAGTACAATATAAAAAACAAGGAATTAAATATTGAAAATCATACACAGATTAAAGGAGGAATAGAAGATGATGGACTTCGATCAAGCATTGGAGATGAACTTAATGGAGAAGAAAGAAAATTCATTTCAAGAGATGCCAACAACAGAGGAAATCTTAGAGAAGATAGTAGAATTGACAAGGCAAGAACTTTACAAACAAGCACCGATGAGTTTCTTTACCAAGGAGAGATTGAACTTTTTGATGAACTCACAAGAAGAGAAACATCAAATCATGTTACAACAGATGTATCAAGAGAAAACATTGTTGAAACATCTTATAGAAATTCAGACACAAGCAGAAAACTTTATGGAGAAAATGAAACCAGAGATGATGAAAAATATGGGGATAACAGAAGAGTTGAAAGTCAAAGATCAAATGCAGTGGGT
>NZ_JAHKEI010000054.1:0-1193 GCF_018790995.1 Gemella sp. zg-1178 | reverse complement strand
TAGCTCTTTCCCACTTGCTCCAAGTCGCAGCGGATATATTCAAACGCCCAGCCACTTCATCTTGCGACAAATTAAACTTAACCCTTAGCATCTTTAACGTTAATTTTTCCAAAATCTTCACCTCCCTTAAGTTCAAATATATATAGCTATACTAACAGTTTATAAAAAGCGTATATAGTAACACATAAAATAAGTATTTTTACAATTACACCACCAATATTTAAAAATAAATCTTTCATCCCTCTTGTTCTAAACTTAAAAAAATGTTATAATTCAATTATTAGGGGCTTTCGCCCCTATATAATTATTTTAATAATGTTTGTATTATCCACTTAATCAAACTAGCTAAAGTTCCAAGTGATAATACCAACAAAACCAACTTGTCGATGAAGTCTTTGATTTCGTCGATTTTTTCATCCCACTTTTTAAAGCTTTTAACACCTTTCTAACTTGATAATAATATTATACAATATTATATTATTCTTATCAATACTTTTTTCTCTTTTTTAATACTTTTTCTCTTTTTTAATAAACTTTATTTATGTAAAATATTAAAAAAATCACAAAAAACACTTGACAAAACAGACAATATTGTATATAATAATATATGTAAAGTTGATAAAAACTTTACTAAGAAATAAAGAAAGGAGCAATAAAGCTTGAAACCTAAACAAAATAAAAAGCCTATTCAGTGGGAAAAACTACTATTAGAGGCACTGATAGACTTAATTATAGGTATAATCTTAATATTAATATCAAAATTAATAAATTAAGATTAAGGGGAGAAATCCCCTTACCTATAATTATAACAAATTTCAAGTTAAAGTAAACAAAAATGATATTAAAACTAGGAATATTTTTTATAATATTAGCATTAGTAAAATTTATAATAAGTCTATACCTAAAAAACAAGGAGAATAAAAAAGGAGAATAAAACATGAAAAAAGAAATAGAAGAACTACTAAACAGCAATATTACAGCCTACACAATCGCTAAAAGTCTAAACCTAAACCCAACAACAATACAACGCTACAAAAACGGTATTAACAAAATAGACAACATGACACTAGCCACAGCAGAAAAACTATACAACTACTACAAACAAACAAAAAAAGGGAGCAAATAAGCTCCCTTAAACTATCTAAAATGGCCAAATTCCATTTGGTTTTTATTATCCCTAAAAGTACCAGTCG
>NZ_JAHKEI010000053.1:0-1491 GCF_018790995.1 Gemella sp. zg-1178 | reverse complement strand
AATCTCCTAGGTCGTATACATCTACTAAACAGTCATTTGCTATCCCCCAAATAAATGATTTTAGGGCGTTGTAGCTTGTATTACTTAACATATGTTTTCCTCTGCTTTCTTTATGTTTTTAAATTTTGGCATTGTAAAATCTCCTTTATTTTACTTTTAATTATACTATAAATAGCTTAAATAGGCTATGTTATTCTCTGCTGAACTTATTATAATTTTTTTAGCTGGGCAAGTAAATTTTTAAGTTTAAAAATAAAATCCCCTGAAATTTATTCAGGGGTTTTTGATAGATGGGTTTCATAAAAGTATTGTCTGCAAGGCTTAGTAGCTTGTGTTTTTTGGCAAGTTTTACAAGAATAGTTAAGCCTTTTTAATAGATTTCTATATTTCCTAAAATTAATATAAAAAAATTTATTTTGCGTCAAAAATTTGCTATTATATAGTTACAAGCCAGGAGGTGTTTATGAAAAATTTTATAAAAAATTTGCTTGTTCTTCTTCAATTATTTTCTTTATTCCTAGCCAGTATTTTATTTTTTATTTTAAAAATTTCATTTTACTTTCCTATCTACAAAAGTTTTTATTTGAAAAATAATTTAGCTCATAAGCTTGGTGTCAGTAATGAGCAATTATTAAATTATACTGAAAATCTTTTTGCCTATTTAAAAAATAATACAAGTCTTGATAGGAGCTGGTTTACTAATAAGGATATTCTCCACATGGTCGATGTGAGAAATCTTTACTTAATCAGTAGCAAGATTATGTATCTACTATTTTTTATATTTATAATTTTGACAATAAGCAATATATTTATTTTTAAAAAAAATTATTTAAAAATTATTAGTAAATTATTTAATAGGCTGCTAGCAATTTTTATGCTACTTATTTTTAGCCTAGCTCTATACATAAGTATAAATTTTACTAAATTTTGGATAAGTTTCCATGAAATTTTATTTAGCAATGACCTATGGCTACTAGACCCTGCCGAGTCAAATCTAATAAAAATGTTTCCAGAAAATTTTTTCTTTTTCCTAGTTGCAAGTATAATAATTAGTCTAATAATTTATTTTGTATTACTCATAATTTTAAAGAAAATTCTTAGTAAAAAATATGCCAATAAATTATAGTGCAATTTAATATTTGTAAACAAAAAGGAGCTGGAACATTTTATAGTCTTCTAGCTTCTTTTTAGTAATACTTATTTTATATTGCATATTAAGATTGTAATTAAGTTTTCTATGTATTCTTTTCTTAATCTGTTAGGTTCGATTTTGTCGGCTAATTCCCCTGCTTGCCCCTCTTTTTATTTCTTTTCTAGCATTTAATTTATTCTTGAAAGTTTTTTAATTTTAATCCAATCATATCTCTCCAACCTCCTTAAGTTCACTTCTGTAGTAATATTCTGGAATTTCTGTTATGCTTATCTTTTTTTCGTCTAGTATTCTTTGATGGCTTCTTGATAAGAAGATACCCGAGCTAATAAATAGTTTTC
>NZ_JAHKEI010000052.1:0-1573 GCF_018790995.1 Gemella sp. zg-1178 | reverse complement strand
CTTTTGAACTGACCCCCAAAAGTTAGACCTAAAAACTAACTAAAGGAGGTCAGTTTTTTAATGGCAAAATATAGTACAGAATTTAAAATGAAAGTAGTAAAAGAATATTTAGAAACAAACATCTCATATAAAAATTTAACATATAAATACTCAATACCAAATAAAAGCATAATAATAACAAGGGTAAATGCATACAAGACACAAGGATATGAAGGACTAAAAGTAAAAAGGAAAAATACACAATACACTTTGGAATTTAAGTTAAATGTAGTAAACTTGTATTTAAGGGGAGAAATGTCCTATCAAAGCCTAGCAAATGAACTAAAAATAAACAATCCATCAATAATAGTAAGATGGGTAAATGCCTTTAGAGAAAAAGACATAGAAGGACTAAAACCTAAAAAGAGAGGAAGAACTTCAAAAATGCCAAAGTTTCGTAAAAATTTAAAAGATACTAAAGTAGAGAGAAACTCATTAACACAAGCACAGTTAAAAGAAAAGATAAAGCAATTAGAAGAAAAAAACTATTGGCTTCAACTAGAAAATGATGTAATAAAAAAAAGATAGAATTGTCTCAAATGACAGATGCAGAAATAAAACAATTGCTCAAACAATCGAGGTCCTAAGAGACAAATACAAACTAAAAGACTTGTTAAAATACTTTCATCTTGCCAAATCAACATATATGTATTGGCAAAAACGTTTAAATAGACCGAATAAAGATATAGAAATAGAAAACAAAATACTCAACATAAGAAATGAAAATCCAAACTATGGCTACAGAAGAATAACAGCCATGTTAAAAAAATCAGGACTGATAATAAACAAAAAGAAAGTACAACGATTAGTTCAAAAGCTAAAACTTCAAGTAAAAAGTTATTCAAGAAAATCCAGAAAGTACTCATCCTACAAAGGAAGAGTTGGAAAAATATCAGACAACAAAATAAGAAGAAATTTTAAAGTAGAAAAACCATACACAAAAATAACAACAGACACAACAGAATTTAAGTATTTAGAAAAAGATAAAACAGGAACCTATCAAATAAAGAAACTCTATTTAAACCCATACTTAGATATGTACAACAGTGAAATACTAAGCTATGAAATATCAAAACAACCAACAATAGAACCAATCCTAAAAGCCTTAGATAGAGCAATAGAAATAACAAACAAAAGCAAAGGAGAAAGAATATTTCATTCAGATCAAGGCTGGGCATACCAAATAAAACAATACACATCAAAACTAGAAACTAATGGTATCATCCAATCTATGTCCCGAAAAGGCAACTGCTTAGACAACTCACCAATGGAAAACTTCTTTGGAATATTAAAACAAGAAATATATTACGGACACAAATTCTATTCATATAAGCAATTAAAGCAAACTATTAAAGATTTTATAAAATATTATAACGACGAAAGGATAAAAGAAAAATTAGGATACTTATCACCAGTAGAATATAGAAAGAAGAATACAGCATAAAAATTTCCTACCTTTAGGGGAGGAAAGATATAAAGAAATACCAGACTTAGCATTAATGCTTACTCTGGTATTAGGTACAACTTTATGGGG
>NZ_JAHKEI010000051.1:0-1858 GCF_018790995.1 Gemella sp. zg-1178 | reverse complement strand
ATAAGGTCCTGGACAATTTGTTGGCGCAAACCATTCATGTTTTGTTAAGTTTCCTGTTGTATCTCCTGTATATTCTAATTTATTAATTCCGTTTCTAGAACATATATCTACACAAAGTTCTATTGTTTTTTCTAATGCTATGTCACTTACATGCCATATCCTTCCATATTCATCGTTTGCTACTTCTATTGTTATTGCTCTATTATCATTAGCTGCGCTTGATGAACACTTCCTCAACATACATCCCAACTCTACCATTAGAATCTACTCCGTAATTACTACTAGCTTGTCTGCTAGGTGATGCAAATATATTACTACATGTTTCTACTGATAAATTTCCTGCCATATGATGTATTGTGATTGTGTCTATTTTATGGTTTCTAAGTCCACTGTGATTAGGACTTAAATTTATATAATTTACTAAAGGGCTATTACTCATTTTATTTTTCCTCTCTTTCTTTTAGTTGACTTAATATTGATTTTAGTTTTTCTGGTATAGGTAGTCCCAATTTAGAGGCATTCTCTAGTATTGAAATTCCTTCGTTAGATAGGTAGAAAAATATTACCACTGCTCTTAATACTCCTACATGACCTAAACTATAAACATCTAGTATGTTAGCTACCCCAACTAGTGAAAATATAATAATTTTTCTAGCTATTCCCTTAAAGCCTACTGAACTAGATAATTCTTTTTTATCAATTGCACACATTATTCCAGTCACATAGTCTATTACTGAAAATGCTAAAAGTGCATAAATAAGTCCGTCCATACCTCCTAAAAATGCTCCTAAAACACCACCTATACTTGAGATTATTAGTTTAAAGTTTAGTATTGTTGTATTCATTTTATTTTCCTCCTGTTAAGTAATAAGTTATTTTCATTGTTTTTTCTGCTGTTTTTTCTAATGTTTTTGATAAGTTATTTATTGTTGCTGCGTAAGGTGTTATTAGGTATAATATTTTTCTTAAGTATTTATCCCCGTAGTTTTCTCCGTTCGCAAAAAAGCCCATTAAAAATGGGCCGTAAGTTATTGGTGTTGATGCTATTTTGGATAAATCGTTAGCTGCTATTTGTTTTACTTTATCGTTTTTATCTATTGTAAAGTTAGTTCCACATATCATATCTCCTAATAAGTACATACTACAACCTGTGTTTTTGTTTGTTACGTAATCTACTCTTATTTGAAAAGGTACGTCTATTTTTGTTAAGTCTACTGGGTTATTTATCGCAAACTTCACAACATATTTTTCATCTGTACTAACTGCATACACATATCCTCCTCTCAATACAGATTTAATAGTTCTATAATAATCATAGTCTAATGAGTATGAGCCTATATTTTCTATTTTCACATTTTCTAATGTGAATTCAGTTTCTTCTATAAAATTATTAACTTTATTTATTTTTAACTTAGTTACATTGGTATTACCTCCGCTAGTACTAGTTTTCAATAAATAATAATTCTCTTCGTCCACATAAATACACACTCCATATGTTCCGTAAGATTTCTTATACTTTATCTTTGTTTCTGTTATATTCTTCTCAGCTAAAAATGATAATGAATCATTTAATCTAAAATTAAGCAGTGGTTCTCTTGATTTTATTATTCTAAGATGATCACTTTCAGGAACTATTGATACTATATAATTTTCTTCGAAGTTAGCTTCTACTGCATTGACATATTTTTTCTTCATCTCAGTATCTGTATCCTTAATAAGATATTTATATTCACCTAGTTTTATACGGTTTGTTTTACCATCACTCTTTGTTCCAAAATAACCACCTCCCGCTTTGGCATTAGTTAAACAAACACTCGATATTTTACCATTTGCTTTTGATGTTCCAAAATCCCAAACA